>DASSPH010000031.1 GCA_035699745.1 Vicinamibacterales bacterium | reverse complement strand
GGGGCGCGCGACGGGGGGCGGGCGGGGGAGTGGGTACTGAGCTGGCGCCCTGTCAACTCCCAACTCCCAACTCCCGGGCGTTACTTGGCGGTTGGCGCTTGGGAATTGGGGGATGACAGGGTAACGGTCCTCGTCGGGGAGAACATTTCGATCCCCTGCTCTGCGAACGCGCGGTTGACCCGGCGGCGCAGTTCCCGTCCCACGAACCACTGCTTCAGCGGCGCGGTCTTGATCCGCACCTTCAGACGGACCGCGGTGGGCTCGAACTCGTCGACGCCGATCACTTCCAGCGGCTCCAGGATGAACGGCGTGTAGGCGTCGTCACGCTGCAGTCCGTCGGCGACCGTCTTGACGGTCGCGGCGGCGCGGTCCGTGTCTTCGCCGTACGCCAGCGGGAGGTTCACCACGTAGTAGCTGAAGTTCATGCTGCGGTTGGCGAGCGTCGTGATCGCGCCGTTCGGGACGACGTGGACGGTGCCTTCCTCGTCGCGCAGGATGATGGTGCGCAGGTTGATGTCCTCGACGAGCCCGCCGATGTTGTTGATGGCGACGACGTCGCCGACGCGGACGCGATTGTCGAGAATCAGGAAGAACCCGCCGATCAGGTCGCGGACCAGCGTCTGCGCCCCGAAGCCGAGCGCGACGCCGATGATGCCGGCGCCGGTCAGCGCCGGACTGATGTCGACGCCGAACTCGCGCAGGATCATCAGCGCCGCAACGACGATCACCACGAAGGTGGTCATGTTGCTCAGCACGCTGCCGAGCGTCCGCGCCCGCTTCGAGCGCTCGATGGCGTCAAGGCCGGTGCCGAAATTGACGTCGTGCTCGAAGCGCTTCACGCCGACCGCCACGACCCGGACGGCGGCGAACGCGAAGATGAGCACCAGGACGATCTTGAGCCCGGACTCGAACGCCCAGTCGCTGAGCGTCCGCAGCGGCAGCCCGGTGCGCGGCCGCAGTTCCACCGCCTCGAAGGCGGGGAAGATGAGCACGAAGAACACGAGCAGGAACGTGCCGACGCTGATCAAGCGGAGCGGCGCCCGCACCAGCGGACTGGCCGTGGTCAGCGTGTCCTGCAGGATGCTGCGCATCGCCCGCGCCGAGAAGCGCCGCGCCAGGTGCGCGGCGGCCCATGCCACACCCGCGACGACAAGGACGACGAGCCAGACGAGACTCCAGTCGGGAGGGCCCACGAACAACCGACGCCACATAGAATCCTTTACAGATTAACAGACGAGCTTTCTTACAGTTTTGCAACGGGCGGATTGTCCTTCGCCCCGCCGCCCGTCCCGCTTATACTGCCCTCCCGCGTTCGCATTCCCTGGCGCGAACGTCGTGGAGGAGGCACCCAAGATGAAAGCACGCGCGACCTGTTCCGTTGCCGCCACTGCAGCTGCAGTCATTCTCTTCGCCGGCACGCTTTCCGCGAATCATTCCTGGGGCGGGTACCACTGGGCACGAACCGCCAATCCGTTCACGCTGAAGGTCGGCGACAACGTCGGCGCCGCGTGGGATTCCATTCTCAATACGACGATCGCCGACTGGAGCCAGTCGACGGTGCTCAACCTGACGAAGGTCGCGGGCAGCGCGAACCCGAAGAACTGCCGGCCGACCTCCGGCCGCGTCGAGGTGTGCAACAGCACCTACGGCAACAACGGCTGGCTCGGCATCGCGCAGATCTGGGCCTCCGGCGGGCACATCACGCAGGGCGTCACCAAGCTGAACGACACGTATTTCAACACCGCCCGCTACAACACGACCGCGTGGCGCAATCTGGTGAGCTGCCAGGAAGTCGGGCACAACCTGGGCCTGGCGCACCAGGACGAGAATTTCGACAACCCGAATCTCGGCACGTGCATGGACTATACGAGCGATCCGTCCACCAACCAGCACCCCAACAACCACGACTACAACCAGCTCGAGTCCATCTACGCGCACCTCGACAGCACCACCACCGTCGGCGCGCTGCTGCCGTCATCGGCGCCGGGTGCGTTCCGCGATCTCGATATCGAGGGGCCGGGACAGTGGGGACGCCTGGTCAGCTCGACGCGCGACGGGCGGTCGCAGACCTTCGAACTCGATTTCGGCCACGGCAACAAGGTCATCACCCACGTGCTGTGGTCCGACGAGGCGCTCGGCCGCGGCCGGTAAAGGCGCGACGCGGCGCTCGCTGAGCGCCGCGTCAATTCCCGGCCTTGGGACTGGGGCGGTATCACGTCTCAGCTTCGTCTGAGCTTCCCCTCGTCATCTCGTCGCGCACCGCCCACAACGCCGGGAAGAAGCGAACGTCGACCCGCTTCCCCAGCACCTCCACCGGCGTTCCCTGCGTGCCGATGACGTGCCCGCCGATGATCCGCTCGACGACCTTCAGATGGTGGAAGCGCCACAGAATCACGCGCTCGTCCCAGGTCGTCAACTGTTCTGCGAGCTGATACAGATCATCGAGCTCGTATCCGCGCGTGTAGACATCCAGCAGCGTGACCCCGCGGCGGGCCAGCAGCGCCTCGAAGGCCTCTCCGAGCGGCGGGGATACGCGATGCACCTGCCGGAAGCCCGGAGAATCGAACCCGGCGCCATGCCCGAGCGCGGTGCGGACCACCGCGTAGTCCGCCGGCGAGAGATGATCGAGCATGTGCAGCTGCGAGGTGACGAGCGACATGCAGTCGCACGCGCGGCGCAGCAGCCGCGTCGCGCCCGCCGGGCTGCCGGCGGCGATCAGCGCTGCCGCCTCGTCGATCTCGAGACATGCCAGCTTCAGCCACAGTTCCGACGATTGATGGACGGTCTGGAACAGGTGCTCGTCGCGATGCACGACCTCGTCGCGCGTCTTCTGCAGCGACAGCAGCTCCTCGGTGCGCAGGTAGCGCTCGTAATCGCTCGCGGCGGTCCCCGGAAGAATCGGTCTCGTGCGGTCGTCACTCATGAAGCAGTCATCCCGCGGCTTCGAGTCTCGCCGGCGCGGCAGGCTGCAGCGGCAGGCGCAGGCTGGCCCGGCACCCGCTGCGATCGTCCCGATTCTCCAGCATCAGCGAACCGCCGTGCGCTTCCGCGATCTGGCGGCTCAGCACTAGCCCGATGCCGGACCCGCCCGGCTTCGTCGTGAAGAACGGCACGAACAGGTTCCCGGTATTCGACAGGCCGGGCCCTTCGTCCTCGACCCACAACTCCATGCCCGGCGGCGACGATCCCGGCAGACGCTGCCACCCCACCCGCACGCCGCCGCCCGTCTCGCGGACGGCATCCACCGCGTTCCTGAGGAGATTGATCAGCAACTGCTCGAGCTGATCGCTGTCCCCCTGAATCGTCAGCCGCGGTCCGCCGGCGATCTGGATATTGTGCCCCTTCTCGAGCGTGACGACGCGATCGACGACGGCGCTGACGTCGAGCGGCGCGAGCTTGGGCGGCGGCAGCTTCGCCAGCCGCGCGTAGGCGCTCATGAACCGGCTCAGCGACTCCGACCGGGACGCAATGACGCTGAGGCCGCGCTGGACGTCCTCGCGCCAGTCCGACGGCAGCGGCTCGCGCTCGGTAATCGTCGCCAGGCTGCCGGCGATCGACTTGATCGGCGCGAGCGAGTTGTTCATCTCGTGCCCGATGACGCGGATCAGGCGCTGGAACGCCTGGCGTTCCTCTTCGCGCAGCGGCTGGCTCAGGTCGGACAGCACCAGCAGCTCGTGCGGCCGCCCGCCCTGGCGGAAGGAGCTGCGGCGGATCTCCCAGCGGCCGACGCCGCCGGGGAACGCGGTGTTGATCACGCGCGGCGCTTCGCCGGTCAGGCAGTCCTCGAGCCCCAGTTCGTCGGCGCGCCGCCCGAGCGTCCGCTCGGCAGGCTGGGCCAGGAGCCGCGCGCCGGCGCGGTTGACGAACTTCAGCTCGCGTTCCTCGTCGAACGTGAACACCGCCACGTCGATCTCCGCCATCACCTTGCGCAGCAGCGTCGTCGCTTCCAGGGCGTCGAGCCGCTGGTGGCGCAGCGTCTCGACCAGGGTGTTGACCTCGATCATCACTTCGCCGAGCGGGTCGCCGCCGCGCGCGCCGCGGGCGCGGATGGAAAAGTCTCCCTCACCGAGCGCGGCGAGGAGGTTCGACAGGGTCTGCAGCGGCAGGACGACGCGTTCGCGCAGGGCGAAGGCGAACCCGAGGCAGAAGGCCAGGATGACGACCGTGAGGGTCCACTGGACCTTGGGTGTGAAATCGCCGGTGAACCAGAGGAACACCAGCGAGATGAGCGCCCCGGGCAGCGCCGAGGCGAACGCCATCAGCAGGATGCGGCGGTCGTGGCTGAGTCGCGGCTCGCGCGGCCTCGAAGGGGGCACGAAGGGTAATTGTAGCGGCGGCGTTACAACCCGTAGCGCTGAAGTCGCCGGTAAAGGGCCGAACGGCTCAACCCCAGCGCCTTGGCGGCCTGACTCACGTTGCCGTCGAACCGGGTCATCGCCTTCTTGATCAGGAAGCACTCGACGTCTTCCAGGCTCATGTCCTCGAGCCGCCCCCCGCCGTCCTTGGCGGTGCGCAGGCCGAGATCGATGGGCTTGACCAGCGGGCCGGCCGCCATGAGAACGGAGCGCTCGACCGCGTGATCGAGCTCCCGGACGTTGCCGGGCCAGCTGTGCTCGAGCAGCATCTGCATCGCACCGCTCTCGAAGCCGGTGAGCCGCTTGCGATACCGCTGCGCGTGCTGCCGCAGGAAGTGCTGCGCGAGCAGCGGCAGGTCCTCGCGGCGGTCCCGCAGCGGGGGCAGCCGGATCTCGATGGTGTTGAGCCTGAACAGCAGGTCCTGGCGGAACCGCCCGGCCGCGACCTCGTCGGTGAGGTTCGCGTTGGTCGCGGAGATGATGCGGGTGTCGACCCGGCGCGTGCGGGACGATCCGAGCCGCTCGAACTCGCCGGTCTCGATGACGCGCAGCAGCTTCGCCTGCTGGCTGAGCGGCACGTTGGCGATCTCGTCGAGGAAGAGCGTCCCCTGGTCGGCGAGCTCGAACCGCCCGACGCGATCGCTCTTCGCGTCGGTGAACGCGCCGCGGACGTGGCCGAACAGCTCGCTCTCGAACACCCCTTCGGACACGCCGCCGGAGTTGACGATCACCATCGGGCGCGACGCCCGGCTGGAGACGGCGTGCAGCGCGCGGGCGACCACGCCCTTGCCGGTGCCGTTCTCGCCGAGGATCAGCACGTTCGCGTCCGACGGACCGACGCGCGAGACGACCTGAAGGACGCCCTGCATCGCCGTCGACTCGGCGATGATCTTCGGCATCCCCTCGCCGCGCAGCAGGGAGTTCTCGGCCTCGAGGCGCTGCCCCTTGCGCAGCGCCTGGCTCAGCTCGATCTGGGTGCGGACGATCGCCAGCAGCCGGGCGTTGTCCCACGGCTTCTGGATGAAGTCCCGCGCCCCGCGGCGCATCGCCTCGACCGCCACTTCGACGCTGCCCCAGGCGGTCATCACCACCACCGGCAGTGTCGGGTCGATCCCCTGGATGCGCGACAGCAGGTTGAGCCCCTCCTCGCCGGAGGTGGTGTCGCGGGCGTAGTTCAGATCGATCAGGGCCACGTCGAACTCGCGCGCTTCCACCGCCGCGAGCACGCCGGCGGGGGAGGACGCGGTCTCGAGCGTGAAGCCTTCCGCCTTGAGCAGCAGGCGCAGCGCCTCGAGCACGTCCGACTGGTCGTCGGCGATGAGCACCCGCGGCTCGCTGCTCCGCGGCGCGTGCCGCGTCTGCTCCGGTGAGTCGTGTCGCTGGTCTTTCAAGTGGTCGGTAATCAGCATGGCGTATGTGCAGCTGACGGCGTCCGGCCGTCAGTCGGTTCGCAGGGCAATCAGTGGATCGATGCGCGTCGCGCGGCGCGCGGGAATGTAGCTGGCGAGCACCGCGACCGATCCCAGCGCGGCGGCGGTTGCGGCGAACGTCAGCGGATCGTGCGGGTTGACCATCTGCACCAGCGACGACATGAATCCGGCGGCCGCGTACGCCACCGCCAGCCCGATGGCGAGGCCGAGCCCCACCAGGATCATCCCCTGGCCGAGCACCAGACCGACGACGCTCGACGGCTGTGCGCCGAGCGCCATGCGCACGCCGATCTCGCGCGTGCGCTGCGCCACGGAATAGCTGGCCACGCCGTAGAGCCCGATCGACGCCAGCAGCAGCGCCAGCGCGCCGAACACGGTCAGCATCAGCACGTTCATCGACAGCGCCTGCAGCGACTGGCGGACCTGCTCCGCGAGCGTGCGCACGTTGAACAGCGACAGCGACGGATCCAGCTCGCGTGCCGCCGCGCGGACCGCATTGGCGAGCGACGCCGCGTCGCCGGCGGTGCGCACGTGCAGCGTCGCCTGCGGCGTGTAGTTCTGCGACAGCGGCTGGTAGATGTAGTTCTGCGGATCCTCCGCGACGCCGTTGTACTTGCTGTCGCGCGCGACGCCGATCACCGACGTGTAGTCGTCGTCGCCGAAGAACTTGAAGCGCTTGCCGATCGGATCCTCGCCCTTCCAGAACTGCTCCGCCATCGTCTGGTTGACGATGACGACCTTGGGCGCGCCGGCGGTGTCGCTGCGCGCGAAGTCGCGGCCGCGGACGAGCGGGATGCCGATGGTCGTGAAATAGTTCAAGCCGACGGTGTTCACCTGCACCAGGATGCGGCCCGTCGTGGTGGTGTCCGCCCCCTCGGGGAAGACGCTGCGCGCGAACCCGCCGGCGAGCGGCGGCGACTGCGCGATCGCCGCCCCCTGCACGCCGGGAAGAGCGGCGGCGCGCTCGACGATCTGCTCGTAGAACGTCGTGCCGCGCTCCTGGGTGTAGCCCTCGCGCAGCAGGTTGAAGTTCATCACCAGCACGCCGCGGGTCTCGAAGCCGGTGTCGATCCGCTGCGCGTTGCGCAGCTCGCGGAGGAACAGCGTGGCGGCGATCAGCGCGATCAACGAGAGCGCGACCTGCGCCACGACGAGCGCCTGGCGCAGCGACAGCAGGCCGCGCACGCCGCGATGGCCGGTCGCCGACGGCACCAGCTCGTTCTTCAGCACCGGGACGACGTCCGGCTTCGACGCCTGCAGCGCCGGGGCGAGGCCGAACAGCACGCCGGTCAGCAGCGCGAGCCCCGACGTGAAGGCGAGCACCCGCGGATCGAGCGACAGCGCCGCCGGATCGACGGGGAAGGGCAGCGGGAGCTCGGCCGCGACGATCGCGCCGAGCGTCCAGGAGGCGAGCCCCACGCCGGCGAGGCCGCCGAGAATCGCCAGCACCAGCGATTCGGTCATCAGCTGGCGCACGAGGCGCGAGCGCCGCGCGCCGAGCGCCAGGCGGATCGCGACTTCGCGGCGGCGCTTCGACGCCCGCGACAGGAGGAGATTGGCGATGTTGGCGCAGGCAATCAGCAGCACGATGCCGACGACGATCATCAGCACGGTGGACTGCTGGACCAGCACGTTCGGTCCCTGCCCGTTCGGGTTCAGCCGGGCCTCGAGCAGCGGCACCGCCGTCGCGCTCCGCCCCTTGTTGTCGACCGGAAACGCCTGTTCGAGATTGGCGAACACCGTCCGCAGGTTCGACCGCGCCTGCTCGACGGTGGCGCCGGGCCTGAGCCGCGCCACCGAGAAGAGGAACAGGCCGCGCCGCGTCTCGTACCATTCCGGCAGCACGACGACGTTGCGCGACATCGGAATCCACGCCGAGGGTCCGCCGCCGAGCAGCACGCCGGTGAAGTTCCGCGGCGCCACGCCGACGATCGTGTACGGCGTGCGGTTCAGCGTGATCGTGCGGCCGACGACGGCCGGATCCGATCCGAGGCTGCGCTCCCAGAAGCCGTGGCTGACGACCGCGACCGGCGCCGCCTGGGTCTCTTCCTCCGCCCGGAAGCTCCGCCCCAGCGCGGGCTCGGCGCCGAGCAGCGCAAAGAAATTCGCCGTGACGATCTGAACCGGAATCTGCTCCGACCCCTCGCTGTGGCTGTAGTTCATCTGGTTGAACGTCAGCGAGGCCATGTCGGTGAACACCGAGTTCTGCGCCCGCAGGTCCTTGAAGTTCAGATGCGACAGCGGCAGATTTCCGGGATTGCGCTGGTCGGTGGTCGAGACGAGCACCAGCGACTGCGGATCGTGCACCGGCACGGGCCGCAGCAGGACGGCGTTGATCAGCGTGAAGATCGCGGTGTTGGCGCCGATCCCGAGGGCAAGCGAGAGGATCGCGACCAGGCTGAACCCGGGGCTCTTGACGAGCATCCGGAGGGCGTAACGAAGATCGCTCATGGATAACTCCCAACGACCAACTCCCAACGCCCAAACGACCCGGCTGCTTGGGAGTTGGGAATTGGGAATTGGGCGTCGATGTGTTGCAGCCTAGTGCGCGATGTCGAACCCGGACTCTTCGAGCTCGCGCTCCCCCTTCTTGCTGCCGTCCTCTTCGACGACCCGGCCGTCGAACAGGTGGATGGAACGGTCGGCGTGGCGCGCGTAGCGCGGGTCGTGGGTGACCATGCAGATCGTCGCCCCTTCGCGGTGCAGCTCGCGGAGCAGCTCCATGACCGCCTCGCCGTTCTTCGAGTCGAGGTTGCCGGTGGGCTCGTCGGCCAGCAGGATCGACGGCGAGCCGGCGACGGCGCGGGCGACGGCGACGCGCTGCTGCTGACCGCCGGAGAGCTGCGAGGGCAGGTGCTTGGCGCGGTGCGCCATGCCGACCTTCTCGAGCGCCGCCATCACGCGCTCCTTGCGCTCGGTCGACTTCATGCCGCGGTAGGTGAGCGGCAGCTCGACGTTCTCGTAGACGTTGAGATCGCCGATCAGATTGAAGCTCTGGAAAATGAACCCGATCTCGCGGTTGCGCACGCGGGCGCGCTCGGAGAGCGGCAGGTCCGCCACTTCCTTGCCGTTGAGCACGTAGCGCCCTTCGGTCGGGGAGTCGAGCAGCCCCAGGATCGAGAGCAGCGTCGACTTGCCGCAGCCCGACGGGCCGGCAATCGCAATGTACTCGCCGCTCTTGATCTCGAGATGGATGCCGGCGAGGGCATGCGTCTCGACCTCGTCGGTGAAGAACACCTTGGTGACGCCGTCGAGGTGGATGAGCGATTGCGCGGACGTGTTCATATGGCTCCTTTGTGTGGCGGTCGGGGCCGCCGCTGCGCGGCGGTTCCCTCCGGCCCCTCCCTAAGCTATCCCTTGAGCTGGACTCGATCGAACGAATCGAACTGTGACATGTCGGACAGAATCACCTGGTCGCCCGGCTGCAGCCCTTCGATGACTTCGATGGTGTTCACCGAGGCGCGACCGAGCTTCACCTTCGTGGCGACCGCCTCGCCGTCCGCGGCGACCTTGAAGATCGTGACGGTGCTGTTCTCCTGGCCGAATGCCGGACGCCCGACGTAAATGATGTTGTCGAGCCGTTCGAGCTGGATCGTGCCGTCGACGCTCAGGTCCGGGCGCGCGCCCGGGGGAAGCGCCCCTTCCATGATCACGTCCACGCCGACCGTGCCGCCGGTGGAGGCCGGGTCGATGCGTGAGACGCGGCCTTTGACGATTCCGTTGCGCGTGTCGACCTCCGCGTACTGCCCGATGCGGATGTCCTTGGTCTGGGTTTCCGCGATCCGCAGTTCCGCCTTCAGGTTCGTCGGGTTGGCGACCCGGGCGAGGTTGGTGCCGGGCCCGACCTGCTGGCCGACTTCCACCGGGACCACCTGCAGCGTGCCGGTCATGCCCGCCTTGACCCGGAGATCGCCGAGCTCGCGGCGTCGCAGTTCCCACGCCGCCTTGCGCTGGTTGACGTCCGCTTCCTGCGGCGCCAGCTGCGAGTTGATGCCTTCCTTGGTGATGGTGAGGCGCCGCGTATCGACCTCCACGCGGTTCTTGAGATCCGCCGCCAGGCTCTGTTTCTGCTGCAGCGTCAGCTTCGAAATCAGGTTCTCCTTGAACAGCGTTTCGTTCGCCGCGAGATCGAGCTCCGCCTGCTTCCGCTGCGACTCCAGCTGGGCGAGGTTGGCTTCCTGCTGCAGCAGGTTGCTCTGCAGCTCCGCCTTGCGGTTGGTGAACGCCGCCTGCGCCGACTGGTAGCTCAGTTCGGCGTCGCGGACCGCCTGTTCGAGCTGCGGATTCGACAGCTCGAGGATCACGGTGTCGGGAGTCACCTGCGCGCCGGGACGGAGAATGATGCGTTCGACGCGTCCCTGCGTCTGCGCCGGAATCCAGCGGATGTCCTCCGGAACGAGCGTGCCCGAGCCGCGCACCTGGCGCAGCATCGAACCTTTCTTGACCGAATCGATCCACACGACCGCTCGATCGACTGTGGGAGCCGCGGGCTTCAGCCGCGAGACCCCGAGAGAGATGCCGGCCACCACCACGACCGCAGCCGTGGCGTAGAGGATGCGGCGGATCCGCTTCTTCCTGGCCTGTGAGGGACGTGCAATGTCAACCATAGTTCTCGAGATAAGCAAAAGGACGTGCCAGCCGGCTGATCCGCGAAACTGCTTGAATTCGCTGGACTTCTTCGCGAGCTCTCAATCGGCCCGGGGCTGGCGGTGACCGCTCGCGGAATGGGAAAATCCCGGATCCGGTCAGTTCTGCGAGCCCCTGCCGCCCGCCGAAGTCGGAGACTTTGACGAAAAGAGGAGCCTCCGGGTTTGCAATAACTTACCGATTAACGAATTGATTTGACGAAACAAAATATTATGTGGCACGCTCCCGCGGCATGGTGTCGATCGGCGCCGCCCTCACCGCCGTCATGACCCTGTATCCGCGGATCTATTTCGCGTGTCACACCAGGCACGTCCGCGATCCACAGACCCAGCGTCTCCTCAGCCGCCACCAGGCCAGCATCCTCGATCATCTCGACGAGATCGAGCCGACCACCGTCATGGACCTGGCCGCGCACATGGGCGTCACCGCCGCGACCATGTCGCTCTCGATCGATCGACTCGAGCGCAAGGGCTACGTCGTCCGCCTGAAGGACGCGAAGGACCGGCGCCGCGTCCACGTGAGGCTGACCTCCGCCGGCGTCCGGATCCGCGAAGCGAGTTCGGTGCTCGACCCCGCCCGGGTGGAGGCGCTCGTCTCGCGCCTCACCGACGAACAGCGCACGCGGGCGATCGAGGGCCTGGGGCTCCTGGCGGATGCCGCGCGCGCGCTGTCGGAGCAAGGGCGAGGAGGCTCGGCAGACTCGGCGGTTCGCAGGGAACTGTAGGCAGCCCGCCGTCAGGCGGGAGATCAGGCGAAGGAGGACACATGCGCTGGCTCGTTTACATCGCCGCCGCGATCGCGATCGTCGGCGTGGTCGTCGCAATCATCGGCTACAGCCTGCCGAAAGCGCATTCGGTTTCGCGGACCACGACGATCGCGATGCCGCCGGACGCGCTGTACGCGCTGCTCGCCGACGTCGACCGTTACCCGGCGTGGCGCCCGGGGGTGAAATCGCTGCAGCGGCACGCGGATCGCGACGGCAAACCGGCGTGGACCGAAGAGGCGGGGGGCATGACGATCCCGCTGTACTTCGAGCGGATGGACCGGCCGGGTCTCCTGGTCTCCCGCATCGCCGATCCGTCGCTGCCGTTCGGCGGCACGTGGACCTACCGCATTCAGCCGGCGGGCGCCGGGTCGCAGCTGACGATCACCGAAGACGGCGAGGTCTACAATCCGTTCTTCCGCTTCATGTCGCGGTTCGTCTTCGGGCACACCGCGACGCTCGACGAGTTCGTCGAGAACCTCGAATCACGCACCGCCGCACGATGACGATGAAGAAGGCGAGACGCGAGGAGTTCGTCAGCACCCGCAGCCGGGTGGAGAAGCTCGGCGTCAAGGCAGGCGCCGACGTTCTCCTTCTCGGGATCGAGCGCGACGCGGCGTTCGTCCAGGAGCTTCGCGCCGCGGGCGCGAGAATCCGGACGTCGGGCCCGGCGCCGGCAGACATGATTTTCGCGACGTTCCATCATCGCGGCGATCTGCGGCGGCTGGCGAGCCTCGTGCCGCGGATTCACGCCGACGGCGTGGTCTGGACGCTGCGTCCGAAGGGCTCGAAAGATCTCACCGAATCGGAGATGATGCGCGCCGGACAGGCGGCGGGACTGGTCGACGTGAAAGTCGTGAGCTTCTCCGATACGCTCACGGCCGAAAAGTTCGTCGTCCCCCTCGCGCAGCGCGTCCGCCATGCGGCCGCCTGCGCGGAAGGCTCGGGCGCGGTCTCGCCGAAGCGCCTCCGTCGCGGAGGCGCAGGCGGACGCGGCTGAGCTGGCGCGTCCCGGCACGCAGCATGTAAAGAGACCAGTCAGGTATGAGCGACCTGAACGCCCGTTTGCTCAATGACATCGTCGCCGGCGTCAAGGACCTGCTCAAGAAAGAGCAGTCGGACCGGCTGCGCGACGTCTATCTCGTCGGCGACATCGAGAAGGACAACGCACGCACGTTCATCGAACGGCTGCGCGAGCTCGCCAGCGACAACCGCCGCCCGATCACGATTTACATCAATAGCGCCGGGGGGAATGTCACGGATGGGCTGGCCATCCATGACGTCATCCGCCACATCGTCAGCACCGGGATCGAGATCACGATCGTGGTGCAGGGGATGGCGTACTCGATGGGCTCGGTAGTGCTCCAGGCGGCCAGCGACGGGAAGCGCCTGGCCTTCCCGCACTCCTGGATCATGATTCACGAGCCGGCGAAGTGGGCAGGGTGGCAGTCCACGACCGCTGCAGCGCAGCACCTCGATCGTCTGAAACAGATGCAGAGCCAGATCTACCGGATCATGGCGGCCCGCTCGGGCAAACCGCTGCGGCAGATCATCCGTGACACCAAGCGGACCGATTTCTACCTGGATGCCTGGAAGGCGAAGGAGTACGGACTGATCGATCGCGTGGTCGGCGCGGAGGTCGCGCCCGAGCGCGACGAGGCGACCGCGGCGGAGGAGGCCGCGTCCCCGCTCCTCGAGACATCAACCGATGGCCTGACCATCCACGGGCGAAGCGACAGCTGATGGCGGAGCGCGGCACTGCTGAGTACCCGTTTCCGGCGGTCCCGCGCGCGATCCGCCCGTTCGTCGCGGTCGCGTTCGTGGCCCTCATCTTTCTTGCCTACCACGGCTCGGCCGCGATCGTGGACGACGGCAGCCTGTTCCTGCTGCTGAGCGTCGCGGTGCTGGGCAGTGCCTGGCTCGCCGGCACCGGCACGGCGCTGACGGTCACCGTGGCGGGCGCGGTGCTTGGCGCGGTGTTCGCGCGGCCGCAATCGTCCCCGGCGCTCGAAATGCACCTCGCGCTGTTCGTCGTGCACGGGCTGCTGCTGACGGCGCTCGTGGCGGAGCTGCGCCGCGCCCGCGAGCAGGCGATCCACGAAGCGGGCATGGCGCAGGCGGCGCGGATGGAGAGCGAAGCCGCCAACCGGATGAAGGACGAATTCCTCGGGACGATCTCGCACGAGCTGCGGACCCCGCTGAATGCGGTGCTCGGGTGGCTGCACCTGATTCGCACCGGCAAGCTGGACGCGGCGACCGAAACCCGCGGCTTCGAGTGCATCGAGCGCAACGTGCGGCACCAGGCCCAGCTCACCGCCGACCTGCTCGACGTGTCCGCGGCGCTGACCGGCCGCCTGACGATGGAGATGCGTCCGGTGGCGCTGATGTCGGTCGTTGCCGAGGCGATGGCGCAGGTGAAGACGGCCGCGACGGCGAAGGACGTGCAACTGGATCTCTCGGCGCCGGAGCGATCGGTGGTGGTGCGCGGCGACGCGAACCGGCTGCGGCAGGTGATCTGGCAGCTGCTGGCGAACGCGATCAAGTTCACGCCGCGCGGCGGCGCGATTGCGGTGACGGTCGAATCGAACGATCACGTCTGCGTCACCGTCCGCGACAGCGGCCCGGGGATCGCGCCGGAGTTCCTGCCGCGCATCTTCGAACGGTTCACCCAGGCCGACTCGTCGCCGACCCGCTCCGTGGGCGGCCTCGGCGTGGGGCTGTCGCTGGTGCGGGAGCTGGTCGAGCGGCACGGCGGCGAGATCCGCGCCGGGAATGCGCCCGAGGGGGGCGCGATGTTCACGATCCAGCTGCCGATCCACCGCGCCGATCAGACGGCGCGGCCGGCGCGGCCGGCGCCGGCGGTCCCGCCCGGTGCCGTGCCGCCGCTGAACGGGGTGCGCGTGCTGCTGCTCGATCGCGACAAGGATGCGCGCGACCTGCTGAGCGTCGCGCTCGAGCAGCGCGGCGCGACGGTGCAGACCGCGTTCTCCGTCGCGCAGGCACTGGAGATGCTCGAGGCGTGGCGCCCCGACGTGCTGGTCAGCGACTCGCCGGCGTCCGAGCGGAACGGCTACATGGTCGTCGGCAAGGTGCAGTCGCTCGAAACGGACCGCGGCGGACGGATTCCCGCGCTGGCGTTGACGTCGATGAGCAGCACCGATGCCGAAATGCGGCGCCTGCTCTCCGACGTGACGCTCGACCTCCCGAAGCCGGTCGAGCCGGCCATTCTCACCGCCGAGATCGCGCGCCTCACCGGCCGCGAGCGGCGGCAGGCACGGCGTTAGCACTTGGCGACAGCGTCCCGACACGACCGGATGATCAAACGGAAGCTGACGATCGGCGCGGAACTTCAGAAGACCGGCGGCGCCCACGTGCGCGTATGGGCGCCGGCGTGCCAGCGAGTCGACCTCGTGCTGCCCGGGCCGGCGGACGGTGACGAGCGCGTGCTGCCGATGGACCGCGAAGCGGACGGACACTACAGCGTGTTCGATCCCGCCGCGCGCGCCGGCGGGCGCTACTGGTTCCGCCTCGACGGCGAGCGGCTGCGTCCCGACCCGGCGTCGCGCTGGCAGCCGGACGGTCCGCATCAACCCTCCGCCTACGTGGATCCCTCCGCCTTCAGGTGGACGGATCACAACCGCACCGGCGTGACGGCGCTCGGCCAGGTCATTTACGAGCTGCACGTCGGCACGTTCACGTCCGAAGGCACCTGGGCGGCGGCGGCGGCGCAGCTCGACGAGCTCGCGCGCATCGGCATCACCGTCATCGAGATGATGCCCGTCGCCGAGTTCCCGGGCCGCTTCGGCTGGGGTTATGACGGCGTCGATCTCTACGCGCCCGCACACATTTACGGCACGCCCGACGACCTGCGCGGGTTCGTCGATCGCGCGCACGCGCTCGGCCTCGGCGTGATCCTCGACGTCGTCTACAACCACCTCGGTCCAGACGGCAACTACCTCGGCGAGTTCTCGCCCGACTACTTCACCGACAAGTACACCAACGACTGGGGGCGCGCGATCAACTTCGAAGGTCCGGCACCCGCCCGCGCGTTCTTCGTGCAGAACGCCGGCTACTGGATTGACGAATACCATTTCGACGGCCTGCGGCTCGACGCCACGCAGGACGTGAAGGACGCGTCCACCCCGCACGTGATCGCCGACCTCGCGGCGTCCGCCCGGCGGGCCGCCGGCCGCCTGCCGGTTTACCTCATCGCGGAGAACGAGCCGCAGCAGACCGTGCTCGTACGCGATCCCGCGGCGGGCGGTTACGGGCTCGATGCGTTGTGGAACGACGACGCGCATCACACGGCGCTGGTGGCGCTGACGGGACGGCGGGAAGCCTACTATCGCGACTACCAGGGCACCGCGCAGGAGCTGATCTCGTGCGCGCGCTACGGCTATCTCTATCAGGGCCAGTGGTACTCGTGGCAGAAGCAGCGGCGCGGCACGCCGGCGCTCGACCTGATGCCGGCGTCGTTCGTCACCTATCTCGAGAACCACGATCAGGTCGCGAACTCCGCGTTCGGCCGCCGGCTGCACCAGCTGTCGGGGCCGGGCCGCTACCGCGCGCTCACCGCGTGGATGCTGCTCGGCCCGGCCACGCCGCTCCTCTTCCAGGGGCAGGAGTTCTCGTCGACGCGGCCGTTTCTGTTCTTCGCGGATCACAACCCGGAGCTGGCCGAAGCGGTGCGGCGCGGACGCATCGAGTTTCTCGCGCAGTTCCCCAGCCTCACCGACGACCGGATCGTCCGCCAGCTGCCGCCGCCCGGGGACGAGCGCACGTTCGCGGCCTCGAGGCTCGATCTCGGCGAGCGGGAGCGCCATCGCGAGGCGTATGCGTTCCACTGCGATCTGCTGAAGCTGCGCCGCGAGGATCCGGTGCTGTCGCGCGCCGGCGCGTATCGTCCCGAAGGGGCGACGCTCGGGTCGGCGGCGCTGCTGCTGCGCTACCTCGACGGCCGCCATGGCGACCGTCTCCTGGTGGTGAATCTCGACTGCGATCTCGACCTCGCACCGGCGCGGGAGCCGCTGCTCGCGCCGCCGGCACACGCCGGCTGGCGCGTGGTGTGGAGCAGCGAGGCGCCGCAGTACGGAGGGCAGGGAACCCCGCCGCTCGAATCGGACGGCACCTGGATCGTTCCGGGCAGCAGCGCGATGCTGCTCGTGGCGGAGCCGCGATGATGGATCTGGTGCGCCGCATCGTCGCGCCGCGCGACCGCGAAGACGAGACGATCGCCGCCGGCGAGCGTCCGCCGCGGCGCGAGTGGCTGGTGACGAACGGGCTCGGCGGCTACGCGTCCGGCACCGTGGCCGGGATGCTGACGCGCCGCTATCACGGCATGCTCGTCGCCTCGCTGCCGGCGCCGCTCGGCCGCATCGTGATGCTCAATCACCTGCTCGAGCGCGTCCGGCTGCCCGGGCGGGGGGTGATCTGGCTCGGCGACGAAGACGAAGTGGCCGGTCCGAATGCAGCCGACCGCCTCGAGCATCTGGCGGAGTTCCGCCTCGAGCTGGGTCTGCCGGTCTGGGTGTACCGCGTCGACGGCTTCACCATCGAGAAGCGCGTCGTCATGCCGCACGCGCAGAACAGCGTGCACGTGACCTATCGGGTGCTCGAAGGGGAAGGCGTCGTCCGCTTCAATCTCCGGCCGTCGGTGCACTACCGCGGCTACGAAGCGGCGGTCGACGAATCGCCCGTGCAGAGCTACACGATCGCCGCCACCGGCAATCACTACGAGCTGTCCGCCGGCCCGGATCTGCCGGTGCTGCGGATGATGCTGCTCGGCGAGCGCGCCGCGCTGACGCTGGACGAGAAGGGATCGGAGGGGATCCCCTACCAGATGGAAGCGACGCGCGGCTATCAGTGGAAAGGATCGCTGTGGAGTCCGGGGTACTTCCGCGCCGACGCGGTGAAAGGCGGGCAGGTATCGTTGATCGCCTCCGCCGAACCGTGGGAGACCATCGTCGCGTTGTCCCCCGAAGGCGCGGCGTCGGCAGAACGCGAACGGCGGCGGCGCCTGCTGCAGATCGCAGGCCTGCCGGGCGGCGACGCGTTCAGCGCCGAGCTGGTGCTCGCGGCGGATCAGTTCATCATCCGCCCCGCCGGCCGCGTCGAAGAAGCCGCCCGCGCCCGCGCCGCCGGCGACGACGTGCGGACCGTGATTGCCGGGTATCACTGGTTCACCGACTGGGGGCGGGACACGATGATCAGCCTCGAGGGGCTGACGCTGTCGACGCACCGCTACCGCGAGGCGGGCTACATCCTGCGCACGTTCGCGCACTACGTCCGCGACGGCCTGATTCCGAACATGTTTCCCGACGGGCAGCGCGAAGGGCTGTATCACACGGCGGACGCATCGCTGTGGTTCTTCCACGCGATGGAGCGCTACACGCTGGCGACGGGCGACGAGGAAACGCTGCGTCTGCTGCTGCCGGTGCTGATCGACATCGTCGAGCACCACCTCCGGGGAACACGGTTCGGCATCCGCATCGATCCGGCGGACGGTCTCTTCACGCAGGGGGAGGAAGGCTATCAGCTGACGTGGATGGACGCGAAGGTCGGCGACTGGGTGGTCACCCCCCGGCGCGGCAAGGCGGTGGAGTTGAACGCGCTCTGGTACAACGCGCTCTGCCTGCTGCATTCGTGGACGGAGAAATTCGGCGGCGCGGCGGAGCTGAATCTCGCCGGGCACGCCCGCCGCGCGTACGAGTCGTTCAACCGGCGGTTCTGGAACGACGAGCGCGGGCATCTGTTCGACGTCGTCGACGGGCCCGGCGGGGACGACCCGGCGTGCCGTCCCAACCAGGTGTTCGCGATTGCGCTGCCGCATCCCGTGCTGCAGCGCGAGCGATGGGAGCCGGTGATGAGGACGGTCCGGGAACGGCTCCTGACGCCGGCGGGCCTGCGATCGCTCGCGCCGGACGAGCCGGACTACAAGCCGCGCTACTACGGGGATCTGCGCGCGCGCGACGCCGCCTACCACCAGGGAACCGTCTGGGCCTGGCTGATCGGTCCCTACATCGACGCGGAGCTGAAGCTGCCGAATGCGGATCGCGCGGAGCTGCGGACGCTGCTCGAGAGCTTCGATCGGCACCTGGACGAGGCGTGCGTCGGGCAGATCAGCGAAGTGTTCGACGCCGAGCCGCCCTTCCTCCCGCGCGGCTGCGTCGCGCAGGCGTGGAGCGTCGCCGAAGTCCTGCGCTGCCGGTTGAAGGTGGGGTAGCGCGCGGCGGTTGCGGTACAGTCATGCCGTGACCCTCGAAGACCTGGGTTGGACGGCCGGCTTCGCGGCGGCGTTCGCGCCGCACCGCGAGGCCGGCCTCGAGCCCGCGCGCGTCTCGCTCGAGCACACGCACATCTATCGCGTCATCACCCCCGGCGGCGAGCGGCTCGCCCGCGTGGCCGGCCGTCTCCGCCACGCCGCGGCGCGGCGCGCCGACTTCCCCGCGGTCGGCGACTGGGTCGCGCTCGAAGCCGCGGCGCCGGGCCACGAGGCGCGTATCCGCGCGGTGCTGCCGCGCGCGACCCACTTCTCGCGCCGTGCCGCCGGCGACCCGACCGAAGAGCAGGTCGTCGCCGCCAACATCGACGTCGTCTTTCTCGTCTCGGGACTCGATCACGACTTCAATCCGCGGCGGATCGAGCGGTATCTGGTGACCGCATGGGAGAGCGGCGCCGCGCCGGTGGTGGTGCTGAACAAGGCGGATCTCGTGGAGGATCCGGGCGCGTTCGCGGCGCAGGTCGCAGCGATTGCGCCGGACGTGCCGGTCCTCACCGTATCGGCGAAGACGCCGGCCTCGCTCGACGCGCTGCGCGCGCGCCTTGGACGCGGCCGCACGGCGGCCCTCCTCGGATCGTCGGGCGTCGGCAAGTCCTCGATCGCCAACGGACTGATCGGCGAAGCGATCCTGCGCACGCACGAAGTGCGCACGTCCGACAGCCGCGGCCGGCACACGACGACGGGGCGTCAGCTGGTGCTGCTGCCGGGGGGCGGCATCCTGATCGACACGCCGGGCATGCGCGAGCTGCAGCTCTGGGAGGCAGCCGAGCCCGCGGCCACGGCGTTCAGCGACATTGCCGCGCTCGCCGATCACTGCCGCTTCCGCGACTGCCGCCATCTCAGCGAGCCGGGCTGCGCCGTCGTCGCCGCCGCGGCCGGCGGCACGCTCGCCCAGGGGCGGCTCGCGAGCTTCCGCAAGCTGCAGGATGAACAGACGTTCCTCGCCTCCCAGCAGGACGAGCGCGCGCGCATCGAACAGAAGCGCGCCGGCCGGATCGGCGCGAAGGCGCTGCGCAAGCGGGTCAGGGACAAGCGGGGGTAGCAGTGCGCAGTGCGCAGTGCGCGGTGCGCGGTGCGGCAGTGCGTCAGTGCGTCAGTGCGGCAGTGCGGCAGTGCGGCAGTGCGGCAGTGCGCGGTGCGCGGTGCGTCGGTGCGGAGGGGGGATTTGAACAGGAACTTCAGCGTCTGCGCCGCAGTCGTCACGGCGCTCTCTACGTGCCTGGCCTGCGGGGGATCGCCGCGGGCCGAGCCGCGGCGGCGGGTGGTGGCGGCGGACCAGGTGCGCATGGACGATCTGATGCGGCAGAACGAGACCCGCGCGTCGGAGCCGGATCTCGCGGACGCCTACGCGATCGTGAACGCGCAGTATTTCGACAACCGCCTGCCGCCGGTGCGGATCCGCTGGGAGGAAGGTCTCGACGCTATCGGGCCGATGATCGCGGAGAACTTCCGGCTGGAGGGGTTGACCAACGGCAAGGTCATCCTGCTGCACCCCGCGCTGGCGCGGGAGCCGCGGCAGCTGCGCGCCGTGCTGTGCCACGAGATGGTCCATGTCTCGCTGCGCGAGACGTCCGGCGCCCACGGGCCGGAGTTCCAGGCCCGCCTGCGTTCGCTGGCCGAGCGCGGCGCGTTCGTCGGCGTCGTCGCCACCGACGAAGAGAAGGCGGAGCTGAAGACGGCGCTCGAGCGGACGACCCGCCGCCTGGCGGGCGAGCTGCACGAGCTGCGGCAGCTGCAGTCGCGCCTCGACGCCGAGGCGCCGTCGATGACGCGCGAGGCGCTGCAGGATCGGATCTGGGACTTCAACCGGCGCGTCCGGCAGCACAACGAGGACGTGGACGCATTCAATCGCGACATCGAGCGCTACAACCTGATGATCACCTATCCGGACGGATTGGACCGCGAGCGGCTGGAGGGGCGCGCCATCGTGACGCCAGCGGGGTGACATGCCTGGTAGCTCTCGTGCGTGAGGCCAGGCCGGTGATCCTCCGAAAAGCCTCAAAGCGTCGGTGCTTCCAATATTGGGGGCCAGCCAAAACTCCACTCGTGACCTCCTTCAGTGCTTCGCCCGAGGCTACTGCAGCGGAGTGACGGAACAGGTCACGGTGCGCGCGCGCAGTGGCACGAGGCTCGTGCCAGCACGACTCGGTCCGGACCGAGTTCAGATTTCTGCTAGTCCGTGACGATTCTTCTTGACACGAAATTTCGCGCCGACGCGATACAGTCGCGGCGCCTTCTCAGATCGGGTCCTGCACCTCCTTGCGTTCGCCACAGGCAACGCACTCATCGACGTCGAGTGTGGTCGAGGCCTGGGCTCGTTGTGTCGCAGCGGCGCCATGCTCGGAGGTCGAAAAGTGACGATGGTATAGAGGAGCATGACGCCCAGCGACGCTCGCTCCGCAATCGAGTCGCTCACCGATGCCGAACTGCTCGCGGAAGTCCGGCGGCTCGCGGCGTGCGAACGGCGCGCCACGGTTGATGTCATTCACGCGCTGATGGAGCTGGACGCGCGGCGCCTGTATCTGGCTCAGGGTTGCTCGTCGCTGTTCACCTACTGCACTCAGGTCCTGCACTTGTCGGAGCACGCCGCGTATGGCCGAATCGAAGCCGCGCGGGCGGCGAGGCGGTTCCCGAGGATTCTCGAGCTGCTGACCGAAGGATCTCTTACGCTGACGTCCGTCGGTCTGCTCGCACCGCATCTCACCGCAGAAAACCAAATCGCGTTGCTGGAGAGCGCCAGGCGGAAGAGCAAGCGCGACGTCGAGCGCCTCGTTGCGGCGATCCACCCGCTGCCCGACGTGGCGGCGTCTGTGCGGAAGCTGCCGCAGCAGCCGCCAGCTCCCGCCGCGATGCCGCTCGCCAGTCGACAGACGGGGCCCGAGCCGAGCAACGAGCGTCCAGTCGAAGCGATCGCGACGAGGGCTGCGGACGGCGGACCGGGTGAGGCGCTGCGCCCCGATTCGCTGCCTCGGAAACCTGCCGTCCTCAAGCCGCTGGCGCCTGAACGCTACAAAGTGCAGGTGACGATCTCCCGCGAGGCGCACGATCACCTCCGCCGCGCCCAGGAGCTGTTGCGTCACGTCGTCCCGAACGGCGATCCGGCCCTAGTCATCGAGCGGGCGCTGGCCGTCCTCGTGGAGGACCTCGAACGCAAGAAGCTGGCGGCCGTCAGGCGGCCACACAGGACCGCTCCGCCGACGGCCTCGAACTCGCGCCATATTCCCGCCGCGGTGAGGAGGGCAGTGTGGGCTCGCGACGGGGGTCAGTGCGCGTTCGTCGGCGACGCTGGCCGCTGTTCGGAGCGCGGGTTTCTGGAGGTGCACCACGTGTTTCCGCACGCGGACGGCGGTGTCGCGTCGGTCGGGAATCTCCAGCTGCGGTGCCGGGCGCACAACGCGTACGAGGCGGAGGAGTGGTTCGGGCCTTGGGTCGCTCGGGAACCGACGGCGATTTATGGGGACTCGGTCCGGACCCGACCGAGCGGCAATCTAAGTAGCCAAGCTCTCTAGAGAGCGTGGGAAGGATTGGGCGCGTCTCCAATAGTCTCTTGAATCAGCGCATCGAGAAGTTGGCTCCTGCCCGTCTCGCTCGCCACCGGTGTTGTTTCAAGCCGGGTGCAGGTTGTCTACCTGTTCGGCCAGCGGCGGCAGCGGAAACGGAAGATCTCGCCGTCCGAGGATAGGTCTTGCCCGTACCGGTCGCCATGACCAGCAGCAGCCGGTTCTGACCCTTGGCGATTGCCTCGGTGGCGGCATTGACTGCGCTCGCCTGGTAATACCGCGGCGTCCGACCACTCCCGTCGTCGTAGTAGTCCTGGAGG
>DASSPH010000030.1 GCA_035699745.1 Vicinamibacterales bacterium | reverse complement strand
TTTTCTCTGGCTTCAGAGACGTAGAGCGACTGGGGGAACTCGTCCACGACGCGGGTGAAGGCGCGCGTCGCTTCGTCGGTCTTGCCCGCCGCGATCGCGGCGCGCCCGAGCTGCATCAGCACGCCGTCGACCGGCAGCTGTGAGTTGGTGTCGGTCGACAGCTCCTTGAACGTCGTCATCGCGGCGTCCCCCTTGCCCTGCGCGAGCTGTGCTTCGCCGATTCCGAGGCGGGCGGTCTGGCGATAGATGCTGCGGCTGCCGGCCTTCTGCAGCACCTCGTTGTAGCGCTGCTCCGCTTCCGCAAACCGGCCGAGCTCCGCCAGCGCCGCCGCGAGGTGATAGCGCGCGGTGATCCCCGCGTTGCTGTTCGGATACGCATCCGCGGCCGCCTGCAGCTTCGGCAGTGCCGCCTCCAGGCGTTCGCGCTCGGTGCGGAACGTGCCGGGCGGCTGCACCGGCGGCGGGCTCCCGGGGGCGGGCGGCGGCGGCGTGTACACCGGCGCCTCGGCGACGGCGAGCGCGCCGGCGAGCAGCGCTTCCGACTTGCTGTCCCGCGACGCGCGCCAGGCGAAATAGCCGCCGACGACGACCGTGACCGCGATCAACGCGATGGCAATCGTCGCGACTTCCTTCCGGCGCTGTTCGACCATCTCGCGCGTCCGGGCGACGGTATGCGCGAATTCGTTCTCTTTGAGCCTGTGACGTTCCGTTGATTTCATAGTCGCTGCTGTCCGCTGCCCGCTGCCGCTGTCCGGTCCGCTCAGAGGTTTGCGCCCGGCAGGTCTCGAACCTGCGACCCCCGGTTTAGGAAACCGATGCTCTATCCTGCTGAGCTACGGGCGCATGGCGACGGGGAGTCTCGATTGTACCGCTAGTACTGGAGGACGGCCCGCAGGTTCTCTCCCTCGAGCTTCTCGCGGCCGTTGAGCGCCACCAGCTCGATGAGCACGGCGACGCCGTGGACGTCCCCCCCGAGCTTGCGGACGAGGTCGACCGCCGCGCGCGCCGTGCCGCCGGTGGCGAGCAGATCGTCGACGATCAGCACGCGCTGGCCGGGCTCGACCGCATCGCTGTGCATCTCGAGGCTGTCGCTGCCGTACTCCAGATCGTAGCTGACGCGGATCGTCGTGTGCGGCAGCTTGCCGACCTTCCTGACCGGCACGAAGCCCGCGCCGATGCGGTCCGCGACCGCGGCGCCGAGAATGAAGCCGCGGCTCTCGATGCCGACGACCAGCGAGATCCCGGCGCCGCGATACGGCTCCGACATCGCGTCGATCGCGAGCCTGAACCCCTCCGGGTCGCGCAACAGGGTGGTGACGTCGTAGAAGAGAATGCCAGCCTTGGGGAAATCCGGCACGTGGCGGATACGGGTCTTGAGCTCGTTCATCTAATCTCGAATCCTGTGGTGCGCCCCGCGGGCGCCTGTTCTTCCACCTCGACGCGCTCGATGCGCGCGCCGCCGGGACCGCGCCGCACCGCCGCCTCGAACCGGAACAGCGACTCGGCGTCTCCCTCGGCGACGACCTCCACGCAGCCGTCGGCGAGGTTGCGTACCCAGCCGTGAATGCCCTCGCGTGCCGCGGCATCGTGGGTGAACCAGCGGAACCCGACGCCCTGCACGCGCCCGGCGACGATGTAGCGGCGCGCGACCTTCATGCGAACTGCCGATTCTATTGGGATCGCTCGTCCCTGTCGACGGTAATCTCGATCACGCCGATCGGCTCGTCGCGGACGACGAACAGCGCGTCCCCCTCGACCGACAGCTCGAGCAGATCGACGGGCCGGTACGGATGCTCCTCCAGCGTCAGCGTGATCTGGGCGATCTCCTGATGGCTCTGGAGCACCACCTCCGCGATCGCGGCGAGCGTGGCGCGGCTCGTCGGTCCCTTGTGCCACGCGAAGGTGTCGACGATCGCCTGGCGCACGCCGGCGCGATACGGCGCGAAGGCGATGTCGCCGGACGTGTACGCCCAGCGCGCCGACAGCCTGGCGACGAAGACGCGCTGCAGCCCGTCGGCCGTCGGTTCGTCCGCCGGACGTCCGCGCGACGTCGGCGCGAAACCGCCGGTGCGCAGCAGGACGAGGTTCTCCACGCCGGCCGATACCGACGTCCGCGTACCGTTGCTGCTGACGCTCGCCGTCCGCCGCTCCACGCCCGCCGGTGTGAACGCCTGCCCCTGCGCCTTGCCGCCGGCGTCGAGCCGCGCCCAGGGCTGCTCGGAGATCTCCACGCGCGCCAGTCCGATGCCGGGATGCCGCGCCAGAACCTGCCCGCAGATTTCCAGGCCCAGCGATTCGATCGACGACGCCGCGTGCTCCTGCTCGCGGACGACGCGGTGGACGAGATTCTTCACCGCTTCGCCCGGCACCATCGCGTCGATCGGCCCCTCGAACCGGACGCCGATCGTCAGGTCTTTCGGGTCATGGCGGTCGCCGCGCTGCAGCACGCGCAGCATGCGCAGCCGCGACTCGCCATAGGTGCTGGACTGGACCTTGGCCACTACTTGCCGGCCGCCGGCGTCACCGGCGGCAGCTTCTTCTTCGCGATCTGCTTGTTGAACGCGCCGACGTCGGCCGCGAGCAGCGCGTCGAGGCGTCCCAGGTGCGTCTCGAGCTGCCCGGTGAGCTCCTTGAACACGGCGTACGACTGATCGGTCGGACGATAATCGCCGGACTCGACGATCCCCTGCAGCGCGGCGAGCTTGTTGTTCAACCGGATCGGGAAGTTGAGCGGATCCTGGCTGCTGCGGTTGCGGTACTGATACAGCTGCCCTTCCACGTCGGTGAGCTTGGTCGTCAGCGCGTCGGCCATCGCCTTGATCTTCGCGTCCTTCGCCTTGCCGGCGCGATCGGCGACCTGATCCTTGACCGAACGGATCTTGATCACCGCCTCGTTGGCCGCGCTCACCTTGGCGTTGATGTCGCGCGCGAGCGCGAACTGCTGCTGCAGATCGGCGTCAGTGGCACTGATGCCCGGCTTCCGGACGATGCTGAAGGGCTGCGTCTTCGTCTGCGTGCCCTGCGCGCCGCCGAAGGGGCCCGTGGCGGTCAGCCGCACCTGATACTGCCCGGGAGGCGCCTGCGGACCGCGCACGCTGCCGGCCCACATGATCAATCCGGGGAACGTCGCCGCGTCGGGATAGCGCGTGTCCCACACGAAGCGGTTCAGCCCCTGCGCGACCGGCACGCGCGCGGGGGGCTGACGGAATCCGCCGCCCTCTTCCGCGGGGGGCGCGGCGGGTGCGCCCCCCGGCGCGGGCGCCGGGGCGGGCTTGCCGGTGAAGCTCTTGATCAGCGTCCCCTGCGCGTCGAGGATCTCGATCGTGACGGCGTCGGCAGGCTGCTTCAGGAAGTAGTCGATCGCCACGCCGCGCGACACCGATCGCATCGCGTCGCCGGGCTTGAACAACACCACCGGATCGTCGGTCGTGCGCCGTTCGATCTGGCGCAGCACGTTGATGTTGTCCATGACGTAGAACGCGCGGCCGTGGGTGCCGATCACCAGGTCGTCGTTCTTGATGCGGATGCCGTGCACGGGCGTGGTCGGCAGATCGAGGCTGAAGGGCTGCCAGACGCCGCCGGCGTCGAACGAGACGTAGATGCCGGTCTCGGTCCCCAGGAACAACAGTCCCTTCCGCTTCGGATCCTCCGCGATGGTCCGCGCGAAATCGTCGGGGCGGATGCCGCCGACGATCTTCGTCCACGTCTTGCCGTAGTCCTGCGTGCGGTAGACGTACGGCGCGCGATCGGAACGCTGGTAGCGATTGGCCGCGAGGTAGGCGGTGCCGGCGTCGTGCGGCGACGCCTCGATGAAGCTGACCCGGGCGAACTCGGGCAGATCGGGCGGCGTAATCCTGGACCAGTTCGCGCCGCCGTCGCGCGTCACGTGCACGTAGCCGTCGTCCGATCCCGCCCACAGCACGCTGCCGTCGAGCGGCGAGGGGGCGAGCGCGAAGACCACCGCGTACGTCTCGACCCCGGTCTGGTCGAGGGTGATCGGCCCGCCGGAATCCCCCATGGTCGACGGATCGTGGCGGGAGAGATCCGGGCTGATCTGCTGCCACGACTGACCCTGGTTGGTGGACTTCCACACGTGCTGCGAGGTGACGTAGACGGTCTTCGGATCGGTCGGGGAGATGACGATCGGGAACGTCCACTGGAAGCGCTGCGTCATCGACGCCGAGTTGTGCCCCATCGGGTTGTCGGGCCAGACGTTGATGGCGCGATCCTCGCCGGTGCGGCGGTTGATGCGCGTCAGCAGGCCGCCGTAGCTCCCGGCATAGAACACGTCGGTGTCAGTCGGATCCGGCGCGATGTATCCACTCTCGCCGCCGCCGACGTCGTACAGATCGTCGCCGGTGCCGGCGCTCGAGACGCACGCCGTCGAGTTGTCCTGCTGCGCGCCGCAGACGTGATACGGGACGTGGCTGGTGGTGAACACGTTGTAGAACTGCGCCGTCGGGTAGCGCTGGCTGGTCCACGACTCGCCGCCGTTGACCGAGACGTTGGCGCCGCCGTCGTTCGAGTTCGCCATCCGGCGCGGATCCTCGGGGGAGATCCACAGATCGTGGTTGTCGCCGTGCGGCACCTGGATCGCGCGCAGCGTCTTGCCTGCGTCCACCGATCGATACAGACCGGTGTTGAGCACGTAGAACGTGTCCTTCGTCTTCGGGTCGCCGTAGATGCGGGTGTAATAGAACGCGCGCTGCCGGATGCGGCGATCGTCGTTGACCATCTTCCACGTCGCGCCGGCGTCGTCCGACATGAAGATGCCGCCGTCGGCGGCTTCGATGATCGCCCACAGGCGATTGGGATCGGCGCCGGAGACCGCGATCCCGACCTTGCCCCAGATCGGCTTCGGCAGCCCTGGGTTCCGCGTCAGCTCGGTCCACGATGTCCCGCCGTCGGTGCTCTTGTAGAGCCCGCTGCCGGGTCCGCCGCTCGACAGCGAGTGCGGCGTGCGGAACACCTCCCACAGTCCGGCGTACATCACGCTGGGGTTCGCCGGATCGAGGACGAGATCGACGGCGCCGGTTTTCTCATCCTTGAACAGGACTTTTTCCCAGCTCTTGCCGCCGTCCCTGGTGCGGAAGACGCCACGGTCGGGATTCGGTCCGTACGGATTGCCGAGCGCCGCGACGAACGCAATGTCGGGGTTGGTGGGGTGAATGCGGATTCGGGCGATTGCCTGCGTCTTCTCGAGCCCCATGTGCGTCCAGGTCTTCCCCGCGTCGGTGGTTTTGTACACACCGTCGCCCTGAATGACATTGCCGCGCAGCTGCGTCTCCCCCATCCCGACATACACGACGTCGGGGTTCGACGGCGCGATCTGCACCGCGCCGACCGATGACGTGCGGATCTGCCTGTCGGTTACCGGGCGCCAGGTCACGCCGCCGTCCGTCGTCTTCCAGACGCCGCCGCCAGTGGCGCCGAAGTAGTACTCGTGCGGGCGGGCGGCGCTGCCGGCGACCGCTTGCGAGCGGCCGCCGCGCGGCGGTCCGACGGAGCGCCAGCGCAGGCCGGCGAAGAGAGAAGTATCGACTTGTGCGTCAGGCGCCGCGACGGTGAGGCTCAACAACGCGACGACGAGCGCGAACTTGATCGGCTTGGACCTCGACATGCTCATGGAGCCTCATCCTAAACCATCAGTACGTAGCGGGCGACTCACAAACGGGGCGGATCCGCTCTTATGGAAGAGGCGGCAGCGGTCTCGCGGTGGGCACGCCCTGTGCTGTAATCGGCGCCAGGAGGGAAACGATGCTGTTTACGATTGCGGTGATCCTGCTGGTGCTGTGGCTGCTCGGACTGGTCAGCGGCTACACGCTCGGCAACTTCATCTATGTGCTGCTCGTGATCGCGATCGTGCTCTTCATCGTCGGTCTGGTCAGCGGCCGCCGCACGGTGTAGCGCCCCCAGCACCGGCCAAGCTGTTGGCTACCGGCCAACGGCTTGGCTGCGCGAGGGGAGGACGGTCAGGCCGGAATCGTCGATTTCAGGCCTGTTTTCGCGAGGGCCCACACGGCACGGGGGTTGCTCCATTTTCGGAGGATGCCCAGGGCCCACAGCTCAATCGGGTCGCTGTCCGGAGCGGTTCAGGCTTCGGAAGTGCACGCCGGCGCGTACCCGCACGGTCGCGCGCTGACGTGCGCACACTGTACGTACGGCCTCGAGTGCGTCGAGCAGAATCGGCGCGCGGGTTCCTGGGTCGGCTCGTTCCTCTGCCCCAACTGCCGCAGCGAATACCTCTACGCGTATCGCTGGGGCCGGTTGATCGAAAAGATGTAGAGCGCGGAGGCAAGTAGACAGCAGGCGTCAGGCGTGTGGTCGCGTCACCTCCGGGCGGGACCGCTCTCCTTCAGCTCGCAGCGCTGGCTTGACGACGAATCCCCTGCTGTCTACTTCCCCCCGCGCTTTTCTCATCCGAGGGGCTTCGCCCCTCGGACTCCCCTCCACGCTCTCTCGCTCGTGTGCATTCACCCGAGCGGCTTCGCCCTTCCGACGCTCTCCCACTTGCGGCACCCACGGACTGGTGAGGAGCACCGGCCGTGCTATCGTTGGCTCGTCATGAAAGGAGCCGGAATGGCCCGATGGGTCCGGGTGGCGGTGCTCGTGTGTGCCGCAGGCCTGACAGGAACACTCGCAATGGCGCAGGAACTCAAGGTGGGCGACAAGGCCCCCGACTTCTCGCTGCCGGGTTCGGACGGCAGGACGCACTCGCTCTCGGCCCACAAGGGCAAGGCGGTCGTCCTCGCCTGGTTCCCGAAAGCGTTCACCGGTGGTTGAACGGCCGAATGCAACTCGCTCCGTGAGAGCGGGGATCAAATCCGGCAGTTCGACGTCGCGTACTACATGATCAGCGTCGACACGCCCGAGGACAACAAGGCGTTCGCCGAAAAGGAGAAAGCCGACTTCCCCATCCTCAGCGACCCGTCCCGCAAGGTCGCCGAGAGCTACGGCGTGCTCCGCGCTCCGAGCGTCGCGCAGCCGGATGCGCCCCGCTCCGCGCAGCGCTGGACCTTCTACATCGGTCCGGACGGCACCATCCTCCACATCGAGAAGGCCCCCGGCACCAAGGACGCCGGCGCCAACGTGGTCGCCAAGCTGAAAGAACTCGGCATCAAAGAGAAGAAGTAGCGCTGGACGTTCATCTCGTCGACGGAACCTACGAGCTGTTCCGTCACTACTACGCACTGCCATCCGCCCGGGACGGCGACGGCCGCGAGGTCGCCGCCGTCCGCGGTGTCGTCGCTTCCGTCCTGGGAATGATCAACGGCGGCGCGACGCATGTCGCCGTCGCCACCGACCACGTCATCGAATCGTTCCGCAACGATCTCTGGCCCGGCTACAAGACCGGCGCCGGCATTGACCCCGATCTGCTCGCCCAGTTCCCGCTCCTCGAAGACGCGCTGTCGGCCCTCGGCGTGGTGGTGTGGCCGATGGTGGAATTCGAGGCGGACGATGCGCTGGCGGCGGGCGCGGCGCGGGCGGCGGCGGACCCGTCGGTGGATCGGGTGATCATCTGCACGCCGGACAAGGACCTGGCGCAGTGCGTGCGCGGCACGCGCGTCGTGCAGTTGAACCGGCGCTCGCGCGCGACGATCGACGAAGCGGG
This sequence comes from Vicinamibacterales bacterium, assembly GCA_035699745.1. Taxonomy (NCBI): domain Bacteria; kingdom Pseudomonadati; phylum Acidobacteriota; class Vicinamibacteria; order Vicinamibacterales; species Vicinamibacterales bacterium. The sequence goes on along the minus strand of DASSPH010000030.1, from coordinate 58,552 downwards.
CGTCGTCGCCAGGTTCGGCGTGCCGCCGGCGTCGATCCCGGATTACCTCGCGCTGGTCGGCGACGCCGCGGACGGATACCCGGGGCTGCAGGGGTGGGGACCGAAGTCGACCGCCGCGGTTCTGGCGCGCTTCGGTCATCTCGACGCGATTCCCGAGGACTGGCGCGTCTGGCAGGCGAACGTGGCGAATCCCGCCGGGCTCGCGAAGACCTGGCTGCGCGAGCGCGACCGCGCCTTTCTGTTCCGCACGCTCGCCACGCTGCGCACCGACGTGCCGCTCTTCGAATCGGTCGAGGAGCTGCGCTGGCGCGGTCCGACGCCGGCGTTCGCGCCGATGGCGGCGCGGTTCGACGCCGCGCGCTCCTAGGCAGCACGCCGCGCGGCGGGCCGCTACCCGCCGGCGTTCACGTTCGGCGGTTCCGCTTTCTTTCTGCGCCGCAGCAGCCGGTCGAGCGGCTCGCCGAGCGCCAGGATGCCCAGCGCGAGGAGCACCGCGGCGCCCGACGTCATCCACAGCCCGCAGCCGGCGGCCACGCCAATCGCGGCGACGATCCAGATCGAGGCGGCGGTACTGAGGCCGTGCACCTCGTTCGACTCTTCCCGCCGGAGAATGACGCCGCCGCCGATGAAGCCGACGCCGGCGACGAGCCCCTGCAGCACGCGGCTGGCGGCGCCGAACCCTTCCGGATCGCCGGCGTTGGTCAGCGCCAGACCGATCAGCGTGAGCAGCGCCGCGCCGAGCGAGACCAGGGCGTGCGTGCGCAGGCCCGCCGGCTTGGCGCGCAGTTCACGGTTGATGCCGACGGCCGCCCCGAACAGCGCCGCGAGGATCAACCGGAACACCGCCACCAGCGACGACTCGGGCACGCTCACCATTTCCATCTGGAACCTCACCGGCATTATGCGGTACCGTGCGCACATGAGCACCCGCGACCTCTCCCGCCGCGCTTTCCTCTCCATGTCGGCTGCCGCCCCGTTCGCGTTCTCGGCGGCGCTGCACGGCCAGAAGAAGATCCCCGTCGGCCTCGAGCTGTATTCGGTTCGCGGCGAGCTGGCGAAAGATCTGCTCGGCACGGTGGCGGCCGTCGGCAAGATGGGCTATCAGGTCGTCGAGTTCTACGCGCCCTACATGCAGTGGACGCCGGATCGGGCGAAAGAGGTCCGCAAGGTCCTCGACGACAACGGTCTGAAATGCCCGTCGACGCACAACGGCGTCCAGTCGCTGACCGCCGACGGCCTGCAGAAAGCGATCGAGCTGAACCAGATCATCGGCAGCAAGTACATCATCATCGCCAGCTCGCCGGCCAAGACCGCGGACGAGTGGAAGGCATTCGCCGGGCAGCTCTCGCAGGCCTCGGCGCAGCTCAAGGCGGCCGGGATGGCGACCGGGTTCCACAACCATGCGATCGAGTGGAAGCCGGTGGACGGACAGCGGCCGATGGACATCCTCGCGGCGAACACACCCGGCGACGTCGTGCTGCAGTTCGACGTCGGGACGTGCCTCGAAGCGGGCGCCGACCCGATCGCCTGGATCAACGCGCACCCCGGACGGATCAAGAGCGCGCACTGCAAGGACTGGGCGCCCGATCGCGGTTACAACGTCGCCTTCGGCGAAGGGACCGCCCCGTGGAAACCGCTGCTCGACGCGCTCGAGAAGACGGGCGGCGTCGAGTACTACCTGATCGAACAGGAAACCGGTGCGCAGCAGGACGGCGAACTGCCGATGGTGCAGCGCTGCCTCGCGAACTGGAAGAAGCTGGGTCGCTGAGCGGGGCGATCCGGTGATTTGGTGATCGGCTGACGGATTTGTAAGCGATTCGCCGGCAAATACGGGCCTTTTCCGCCCATTCCCGGGGCATTCCCTTTGCAGCCCGGGAGGCCTGACTTCATGATGGAGCAGGCTCTTCCCGGGCGCGCGCACGCCGCCGCCGCGCCGCAGGCGCGCCACGTCGCGGCCGCCGGTACGCTCGTCGTTCCCATCTTCGCCGCCGCGATGTTCCTGAGCGGCTTTCTCCTGTTCATGGTCGAGCCGATGGCGGCGCGCATGGTCCTGCCGATCCTCGGCGGCGTGCCGATGGTGTGGAACGGCTGCGTCGTCTTCTTTCAGATCGTGATGCTGGCCGGCTACGGCTACGCGTTCGGCACGTCGCGCTGGGTGCCGCTCAGGCGCCACGTGCTGGTGCACGGCGTGCTGCTGCTCGTGCCGGCCGCGGTGCTGCCCTTCGCCATCGGGAGCGGCACGTCGGCGCCGCCGGACGGCAATCCGCTCGCCTGGCTGCTGCTTCTCCTCTCGGCGACGATCGGATTGCCGTTCTTCGTGCTGTCGACGAGCGCGTCCGTCTTCCAGCACTGGCTCTCGCGCACCGATCACCCGTCGGCGCGCGATCCCTATTTCCTGTACTCGGCGAGCAATCTCGGCTGCCTGCTCGCGCTGGCGTCGTATCCGACCGTGGTCGAGCCGGTGCTGACGCTGCACGCGCAGGCACGGTTGTGGGCGTTCGGCTACGCCGGGTTCGTCGCCCTCGCCGCCGGCTGCGGCGCCGTCGCCTGGTGGCGGATGGCGCCGCACGCGATCGCGCAGCGCGTGGAGGAACCCGTCCGGGCTGCACCGCCCTTGTCGTGGCCGCGGCGAGCGCGCTGGATGGCGCTCGCGTTCGTGCCGTCGAGCCTGATGCTCGCGGTGACGAGCTACGTCTCGACCGACATCGCGGCGGTGCCGCTGCTGTGGATCGTGCCGCTGTCGCTCTACCTGCTGACGTTCTCGCTCGCGTTCGGCAAGCGCGGCGCCGCGGCGGACGCGATTGCCGCCCGGGCCGTGCCGCTGCTCGTCGTGCCGCTCGCGCTCGTCATGATCGCCAAGCTGCGCGCGCCGCTGACGGCGATCCTGCTGATCCACCTGGGCGCGTTCGCCGCCATCGCGCTGAGCTGCCATGCGAGCCTCGCCAAGGATCGTCCGGAGGCGTCGCGGCTGACCGAGTTCTATTTCTGGATCTCGTTCGGCGGCATGCTCGGCGGGCTGTTCAACACCCTCGCCGCCCCGGTGCTCTTCAACAGCATCGTCGAGTACCCGCTCGTCGTCGCCGCGGCGTGCCTGCTGTTCAGGACTCGAGAGGCCGCCGCGTGGAAAGGCAGCGCCGCCGACGTCGTGCTGCCGCTGGCCGTGGGAGGCCTGACGGCGGGGATTCTGATCGTCGGCGCGTCGAAGGGGGCGCCGCTCGCGGTGCAGCTCGCGGCGCTGTCACTCCCCGCCATCCTGACGTTTGCGCAGCGGCGCGAGGCGCACCGCTTCGGCTGGTGCGTCGCGGCGCTGATGGCCGCGAGCCTCGCCTTCGACAACGCCGGCGAGCGCGTGCTCTATGCGACCCGGACGTTCTTCGGCGTGTATCGCGTCAGCGAGGATCTGCAGGGGCGCTATCATGCGCTCGCCCACGGAACGACGCTGCACGGGCTGCAGGCGCTGGCGCCGGAGCGGCGCAACGAGGCGCTGACCTACTTCCATCGCACCGGCCCGTTCGGCCAGGCCTGGGCGGCGCTGCCGCGCGCCGCGCGCGCGCGCGACGTCGCCGTCGTCGGCCTGGGCGTCGGCACGCTCGCCAGCTACGCGACACCGGCGCAGCGCTGGACGTTCTTCGAGATCGACCCGGCGATCGAGCGCATCGCCCGGACCCGCGAGCAGTTCACGTTCCTGGAGGCCTGCGGCGCGCGCTGCCCCGTCGTGATCGGGGATGCCCGCATCTCGCTGAACCGGGTGCCGGAGCGCAGCTACGACGTGCTGGTGCTCGACGCGTTCAGCTCCGATTCGATCCCGATCCATCTGATGACGCGCGAGGCGGTGGCGCTGTATCTCTCGCGGCTCGTCCCCGACGGGCTGCTGGTGATGCACATCTCCAACCGTCATCTGACGCTCGGCCCGATCGTCGCCCGGCTCGCCGAGAGCCACGGACTCACGGCGCTGCAGCAGATCGATCGCGGCGGCGCCCGCAAGCCCGAGGGCAAGAGCGACTCGCACTGGATCGTGATGGCCCGCAACCCCGCGGACCTGGCGCCGCTCGCCGCCGACCCGCGCTGGTCGCCGCTCACCCCCAGGCCGGGCACGCCGCTCTGGACCGACGACTTCTCGAATATCTTGAGCGTCCTGCACGCGCGCTGAGAACCGGTAACCGGTAACCGGTAACCGGTAACCGGTTACCGGTGCTACCCGCTGTGCCGTGCCAGCCGCAGCTCCAGGTGACGGCGCACGTCCGGCCATTCCGTGGCGAGGATGCTGTACATCACCGAATCCCGCGCCGAGCCGTCCTTGCGGATGCCGAAGTGGCGGATCACGCCGTCCTTCTTCGCCCCGAGCGCTTCGATCGCGCGCTGCGATCGAAAGTTGAATCCGTCGGTTCGCAGCCCGACCACCTTGCACCCGAGCGTCTCGAAGGCATGGGTCAGCAGCAGCAGCTTGCAGGTGGTGTTGACACCGCTTCGCTGCCGGCTCTGCGCGTACCACGTGTAGCCGATCTCCACCCGATCCAGCGCCGGGACGATGTCGTGGTAGCGGGTGGCGCCGATCACCGTGCCCGTGATCGCGTCGCGTACGACCCACGCGATCATGCGCCCCTCGGCCTGCGCCTGCAGCGCGGCATCGATGTACGGCCCCATGTCCTGCGGCAGCGGCACGGCCGTGTACCACAGCTCCCAGAGACGCCCGTCCGCGGCTGCCGCGGCGAGCGCGTCGCGGTGATCCGGGGTGAGAGGCTCGAGGCGGATGCCGCCCCGTTCGAGCACGACCGGCTGCGCGTGGATCATGGCGGCAGCGTACCGCGAAACCCGGCAGCTTCACCACTCCAAGTCCCCGCTGCACCGGTGTCTGATCCAGAATCAGACCGTGGCCGAGAGATGGCGCGGGCGCAAGGAAGTCGCGCTGTTCGCCGCGGTGTCGCGCGCCGGCGGCATGGTGGCGGCGGCGTGGTGGCTCGCGCTGCTGCTGCGCGGCACGCTGCCCGCGGTGTTCGCGGTGGCGATGGGAGCGCTCGTCTCCGCCGTGCAGCAGGGGGCCCCGCCCGGTCCGGCGCTCGCGCTGGTCGGCGCGGTGTTCGTCACGCTGCAGATGCTCGGCCCGATTCACCAGGCGCTCAGCGCCAACGTGGGGGATCGCACGGCGGCGTGGCTGTACGACACCGTCACTCGCGCCTGCGTCGGTCCCCCCGGCATCCGCCACCTCGAGGATCCGGCGCTCACCAGCGACCTCACCGCGGCGCGTGATTTCGATCTCGGCATGACCGGTCCGCCGCTCGCGTTCTCGATGGACTTCATCGCCAGCGGGATGGTCGAGATGATCGGCGGCGTGGCGTGCGCCGTGATTCTCGTCGGCTACGCGTGGTGGGCGCCGATCGTGCTCGCCGGCGCCTGGCTCGCGACGCACTGGCTGCTGCGCGAGAGCGCGGTGTGGCACGACCGCAACACCGGCGAGGTGCGCGCCGCGCAGCGCGGTGCCGACTACGCCTATCGCCTCGCCGTGGATCCGCCGGCGAGCAAGGAGCTGCGGCTGTTCGGGCTCGCGGACTGGATCGTGGACCGGTTCGTCGTCCGCCGCCGGCGGCTGCACCAGTTGCAGTACGACGCCACGCGGCTGCGCGAGCGGCCGGTGCTGTGGAGCGCCCTGATCGTCGTGTCGGCGAACGTCCTCGTCTTCGGGGCGCTGGCCTCCGACGCCGCGGCGGCGAGGATCGGCCTTGGCGAGACCGTCGTCTACGTCCAGGCGGCGATCGGCGTGTCGATGATCGCGTTCGGCGGATTCAGCTGGGCGCTCGATGGTGCTGCCGCGCCGGTCGGCGCGGTGATGCGGCTCGGGCCGGCCATGCAGGCGGGCGGATCGCTGCCGCTCGGCAGCCGCCGCGCGGCGTCGGCGCCGGTGCGCGAGATCCGCGTGCGGCAGGTGGCGTTCGGCTATTCGCCGGGATCGCTCGTGCTCGACGGGCTGGACCTCACGATCCCGGCCGGAACCTCGCTGGCGATCGTCGGCCAGAACGGCGCCGGAAAGACGACGCTCGCCAAGCTGCTCTGCCGGCTGTACGACCCGGTGTCCGGGGCGATCGAGATCGACGGCGTCGATTTGCGCGAGTTCGATCTCGCGTGGTGGCGGTCGCGCGTGACGGCGGTGTTTCAGGACTTCATCAGGTTCGAGCTGCCGCTGCGCGACAATGTCGCGCCGGCCGGCGGCCCCGACGCCGTCGTCCGCGCCGCGCTCGAATCCGCCGGCGCCTCCGGGCTCGCATCCCTGGACACGGTGCTGGCGCGCGGGTACGACGGCGGCACCGACCTGTCGGGCGGACAGTGGCAGCGGGTGGCGCTGGCGCGCGCGCTCGCCGCCGTCTCGATGGGCGCCGGGGTCGTCCTGCTCGACGAGCCGACCGCGCAGCTCGACGTCCGCGGCGAGGCGGAGATCTTCGATCGGCTGCTGACCGCGACGCGGCACTGCACCACGATTCTGATCTCGCACCGGTTCTCGACCGTGCGTCATGCAGATCGCATCTGCGTGCTCGAGCACGGCCGCGTGGCGGAGCTCGGCACGCACGACGAGCTGATGGCCCTCGGCGGACGCTACCGCACCATGTTCGACCTGCAGGCGCAGCGTTTCGTCGACGGAGAGGAGGCGTCCGGCCTTGACAGCCTCACCTGACGATCGGCCTGCGCCGCCGGAGCCGCCGCCGGTGCAGGCGGCGATGGACCCGCTTCCCCCGGCGCTGGCGTCGATGTGGCGTCTCTGCAGGCTCGGCTACCGGCACGAGCCGCGTCTGATGGCCGTGTCGTTCGTCCTGTCGCAGCTCGCGGCGCTGCCCGACGCGCTCCTCGCGCTGTGGCTGGCGGTGCTCGCCGACGGCCTGATCGGCGCGCGTTCCGGGGTCGTGCAGGTTGCGGCGATCGGGCTCGGCATTTCGACCGCGGGCACCTGGTTTCTGCGAACCGTCAGCACGCGCGTCCAGCGGCGCTTCCGCGATCGCGTGACCATCGCGCTCGAGGCGCACGTGGCGCGGCTTCAGGCCACGATCCCCACGCTGGCGCATCAGGAGCGCCCCAACTATCTCGATCGCCTCGCGATGCTGCGCGACCAGGTCTTCGTGCTCGACCACATGTACATGTCGCTGTTCTCCACGCTCGGCTGGATCCTGCGGCTCGGCGTGACGATGACGCTGCTGGCGTCGATTCATCCGGCGCTGCTGCTGCTCGGCGTGTTCGCGGTCCCGACCGTGGTGACCTCGACGTGGAGGCCGGCGGTGGAACGCGCGGTCCAGGAGCGCGTGGCCCAGGCCGCGCGGCTGGCGCGGCATCTGTTCGTGCTGGCCTCGACCGCGTCTCCGGGCAAGGAGGTGCGCGTCACCGGCATCGCGGATCGGCTGACGCGGGATCGCCGCGCCGCCTGGGAGCGCTGGTACGGTCCGGTGGCGGGTGCGCGCGCCGCGTCCGCCGCCTGGCACGCGCTGGCATGGGCGGTCTTCGGTGCCGGCTACGTCGCCGCGGTAATCTTCGTCGCGTCGCGGCCGGCCGTTGCGGCGGCGGACGTGATTCTGGTGCTCGCCGCCGGCGCCCGGTTGTCCGCCTACGTCGGCGCAACCGTGGGCGAGATCGGATTCCTGCGCGGATTCTGGATGGACGGCTCGCGGCGCCTCGCCTGGCTCGAGGATTACGCCGCGACGATGGACGCGTCCGGCGATGCGGCGGCGCCGGACGCCATCCGTGACGGCATCACGCTCGACCGGGTGTCGTTCGCGTACCCGGGGACGTCGCGCCTGGTGCTGGACGAGGTAACGCTGACGCTGCCCGCGGGCGCGGTCGTGGCGATCGTCGGCGAGAATGGCGCCGGCAAGACGACGCTCGTCAAGCTGCTCACGCGGATGTATGCGCCGACGTCGGGAACGATCCGGGTGGACGGCACTCCCCTGTCGCGGATTCCGGCTGCGGCGTGGCGCGCCCGTCTCGCCGGCGCCTTTCAGGACTTCTTCAAGTTCGAGTTCGCCGCGCGGCAGGCGATCGGGCTGGGCGACCTCGCCCGCATCGACGATGCCGCCGCGATCGCGGAGGCGGCGGAGCGCGCCGGCGCGGCCGATGTCATCGCGGGGCTGCCGGCGGGGCTCGAGACGCAGCTCGGCGCTTCCTGGCCCGGCGGCGTCGATCTGTCGTTCGGGCAGTGGCAGAAGCTGGCGCTGGCGCGCGGCTTCATGCGGCGCGAGCCGCTGCTGATGATTCTCGACGAGCCCACGGCCGCGCTGGACGCAGAGACGGAGCACGCACTCTTCGAGCGCTACGCGGCGGCGGCCGCGCGGCGGCGCGCCGCCGGCGACGGCGGCCGCATCACCGTGCTGGTGTCGCATCGCTTTTCGACGGTCCGCATGGCCGACCTGATCGTCGTGCTCGACGGCGCCCGCGTGGCCGAGGCGGGCACGCATGAGGCGCTGCTCGCCCGGGGCGGCCAGTACGCCGAGCTGTACGGCATCCAGGCCGCCGCCTACCGCCGTTGACAGCCGGCCGCGGTCGTGTTATTAAAGTCGCAGAGGTGTTATAAAAATCACATGTCTGCGAAACGCGCGCCGGCGCTCCTCACCAAGCGGGAACGGCAGATCGTGGACGCCCTCTACCGCCTCGGCCGCGGCACCGCCGCCGAGATCATGGCCGCCGTCCCCGGCGCGCCGACCTACTCCACCATCCGCACCCAGCTCCGCGTGCTCGAGGCCAAGGGGCACGTCCGCCACGAAGAGCACGGGCTGCGCTACGTCTACATGCCGACCGTGCCGCGCAGCGCCGCCCGCAGGTCGGCGCTCAAGCACCTGGTCGAGACGTTCTTTGACGGCTCCAGCGCCAAGGCGGTCGCCGCGCTGCTCGGCGGCGAGGCGTCGCGGATGTCCGACGACGACCTCGATCGCATCGCCGCGCTGCTGAAGAACGCACGCGGAGAGAGCCGATGACCCCCTGGCTCGACGTCGCGCTCCGCACCACCGCGATGCTGGCCGCCGGCGTGCTGTTCGACGTCCTCTTCCGCTCGCGCGCCGCGGCGCTGCGGCACTTCGTCCTGGCGGCCGCGATCGCCGCCGCCGTCGCGGTCGCGCCGCTCTCGTTCGTGGTGCCGGCGCTGAACGTCCCGATCGAGCCCCGCTGGGAGCGCAGCCCCGCGCTGATCGCGACGCCGTCGCCGGTCCGCGACGATCGCCCCGCGTCCGGCACGGCCGCGGCGCCGGCGCCGGGCGACAGCGCGCCGCCGCGCGATCCGTCCTCGGTGCTGGCGGTCGTCTGGCTCGTGGGATTCGGTGTCGCGCTGGCGTCGCTGCTGGCCGCGGTCGTCCGGCTTCGTGCGATCGTCCGCGCCGGACGGGTGAGCGGCAATCCCGAGTGGCACGCCATGACGCGCGCGATCGCGGCCAGCTACGGCATCCGACGCGAGATCCGTCTGATCGAGACCGGCGCGTCCGATCTGCTCGCCACGTCCGGCGTGCTGCGCCCGTCCGTGCTGCTGCCGTCCCACGCCCGCGAATGGCCCCGCGAGCGCATGCACGCGGTGCTGTGCCACGAGCTCGCCCACATCCGCCGGCACGACTGGATCGTGCAGATGGCGGCGGAAACGCTGCGCACGGTGCTCTGGTTCAACCCGCTGATCTGGATCACCTGCACGCGCCTGCGCCGCGCCAGCGAGCAGGCGTGCGACGACGCGGTGCTGGGGCGCGGTGTGGCGGCGCGCGACTACGCCGGCCACCTGCTCGCGCTGGCGCGGCGCTGCCGCCGAACCGGAACCCGCTGGGTCTCGGCGATGCCGATGGCTCACCCGTCCACGCTCGAAAGGAGAATCGTCGCCATGCTGAATCCGCGACTCGATCGTCAGGCTCTTTCGCGGCGCGCCGCCGTGCTCGCCGCCGCCCTGCTCCTCGCCGCGGCGCTGCCGGTCGCGGCCCTCCGCGGCCAGCAGGCGCCGCCGTCGTTCTTCTCGGGCGCGATCTACGATACGACCGGCGCCGTGATGCCGGGCGTCGCCCTCACGCTGGAAGATGCGTCGCAGAAATGGACGGCGCAGACCGGCGCGGACGGCCGTTTCCAGATCGCCGCCATCCCTCCCGGCAAATATGTGTTGTCCGCCTCGATTCCCGGCTTCCGTGCCCTGCGGCAGGAATTCGAGCTGACCAGCCCGCGCGACTGGGACCGCGCGATCACACTGCCGGTCGGCACGTTGCAGGAGACCATTTCGGTGCGCAGCACCCGGATTACCGCGCCGGCGTCGGCGCGGCCGCAGGGACCGGCGCCGGTGCGCGTCGGCGGCAACATCCGCGTGCCCAGGAAGCTCGTCGACGTGCGTCCCGTGTATCCCGACTCGATGCGCGCCGCCGGCCGTGAAGGGGTCGTGACGCTCGACGCGATCATCGGCGAGGACGGCTCGGTCACCTCGGTGCGCGTGGTGGGCGGCGACGTCCACCCCGATCTCGCGGTCGCGGCGGCCGACGCCGTGCGGCAATGGCGCTTCAGCCCGACGCTGCTGAACGGCAGGCCGATTGAGGTCGTGATGGCGGTGAAGGTGTCCTTCAGCCTCGATTAACGCGGCTTGCGGCCGCTTTCCATCGCGGCGAGCTCCGCGGCGGCGGTCCCGGCGCGGCGGCGCGCCTCCGCGAGCGCGTCCTGCGCCTCGGCGGCGCGCTTCGCCGCTGCCTTCCGCGCCTGCACGGCCTGGCGTGCCGCGGTTTCGGCCGAGTCCAGTTCCTGTTCGGCGCGGGCCAGCGCCTCGCGCGCCCTCTCCACCACGTCCGCGGCGCGCTTCTCTTCGCGTTCCGTGCGCGCCGTCTCGAACTCTTCGCGGCGCGCGGCGGTTTCCGCCTCGCGCAGCGCGCGGGCCGCCGACGCCGCGTCGTGCTTCGCCTTGGTGAGCGCTTTGGCGTCGACCTTCGGCGCCGGCGCGGCGCCCGCCTCTCGCGCCGCCGGCTTCTCGGGCGCCGGCCGCTGCGGCCGCGGCGGCCCGGGGGCGATCGGCAGCCCGGACAACAGCTCGAACCCCGCGGGCTGCAGGGCGTGCGTCAGCCGCCCCGGCGGCTCGTCGCCGGGCAGCGCCCGCAGCGTGGTCGCAACCGCGTGCCTGGTGGCATCGGTCGCCGGATGATCGGCCGCGGCCAGCAGCGTCAACGTCGTCTTGAGCGCGCGCTCGACAGCCTCTTCGTGGACCTTGCCCGCGGCGCGGACGTCGCCGCTGCGGCCGGCCAGCACCGCGCGGTGCGCCTTGCGCGCATTTTCGGCGGCGGCGATCAGATCGTTCCAGACGTCGCCGTGCTGCCAGTACAACTGGTTCACCGCCCACGCGGTGATCGGCGGCCTGGCCAGCGCGCGGATGCGTGCGGCGTCGCTGCCGCCGGCCCGTTTGGCCAGCGCGTTGCGGGCGGCGGTGAACTCCGACGGCGGCAGCTGATACAGGCGATCGATCTCGCTCTCGAGTCCGCGGGACGCCATCGATATCAGCATATCGTGCCGCCGCGCGCCGACGCGGGGCTACTTCCGCTGGCTCGACCCCTGTCGCTGCGGCAGCGCGTAGGCGACGATGCCGGCCGGTCCGCCGGTCGTCGAGGACGGCGTCGCGGCGACGAGCAGATACTGGCGCCCGTTCAGTTCGTACATCGACGGCGATCCGCTGGTCGCGCCGCCGAGCGGCAGTTCCGCGAGCTGCTTGCCGGTCGCGCTGTCGTACACGTGGACCTTGCGGTCTCCCGCGGTGGCGAACACCAGGCCGGTCGCGGTCGGAATCAGTCCCCCTTTGATCGTCGCCGCCGTGCCGGTGCCGGTGATCCCCTGCGAGACGAGGCGGAGATCGTCGCCGAGCCCGATCTGCCAGCGGATCGTCCCCTTGTTCAAGTCGTAGGACGTCAGCGTCGTGTAGGGCGGATTCACGATCGCGGGATACAGCCCGAAGCCCTGAGTGACGTAGCGCCCCTCCTGAACCACTTCCCTGGCGCCGCCCGGACCCATGCGGACTTCGCCGGGACGAAGCAGGCGGATGAGCGCGGGCACGTTGAAGCCGATCACGTACACCGTGCCGTCGGACGGGTGCGCCGCGGTGCTGCCCCAGTTCGACCCGCCGTGATTGCCCGGCATGTGCAGCACTTCGTCGAAGCCGATCGGCGTGAACGGGCCGTCGTTTCTCGCCGCCAGGATGCGCTGCCGGAAGCGCTCGCGCTCCTCGGGCGTCAGGATGTACGGGTTGACGTCGTCGGCGGTGAATCGCTGGCGCGAGAACGGCGGCGGGCTCGTCGGGATCGGCTGCGTCGGCCACAGCGCTTCACCCGGCACGTCGGTGCGCTGCGGCACGGGACGCTCTTCGATCGGCCAGATCGGTGTGCCGTTGACGCGATCGAACACGTAGAGGTATCCGGTCTTGCTGGCCACCGCGACGACGTCGATTGATCGGCCGTTGCGGCGGATGGTCGTCAGCTGCGGCGCGGCGTTGTTGTCCAGATCCCAGATGTCGTGGTGCACGGTCTGGAAGTGCCACCGCCGCTTCCCCGTGCGCGCGTCCAGCGCCAGGATGCAGTCGCTGAACAGGTTCGCTCCCTTGCGGTTGCCGCCGTAGAAATTGAACTTCGGGCTCGCGGTCGGCACGTAAACGATGCCGCGCTTCTCGTCGATCGTCTGCTCTCCCCAGTTGTTCGCCCCCCCGATGGTCTTCCAGGCCTCCGGCGGCCAGGTGTCGTAGCCGACCTCGCCCGGCCGCGGCACGGTGTGAAAGGTCCACACCAGCGCGCCGGTGCGGACGTCGAAGGCGCGGATGTCTCCCGGCGCCGAGTCGTACTCCTGGTTGGTCGCCGAGCCCATGATGATCAGGTTCTCGAACACCCGGCCGGGCGTGCGCGACTGCTGGTTGACCTTCTCCGGATCGCGATCGAGTCCGGCGCGCAGGTCCACGCGGCCGTTGCTGCCGAACGTCCGGATCGGCTCGCCGGTCATCGCGTCGAGCTCCTGCAGGAAATTGGCGGCGCTGTAGATCAGGCGGCGGTCCGAGCCGTCCTTGTTCTCCCAGTAGTTGATGCCGCGGACGTTGAAGCCGGGCACCGGCTCCGAGAGCCATAACTGTTTGCCGGTGGCGGCGTCGAGCGCGACGAACTTGTCGCCGGCGGCGCGGCCGTAGATGACGCCGCGGACCACGAGCGGATTGAAGTCGCTCACGCCGCCCGGATAGCTCCAGGCGACCTCGAGACGGCCGACGTTCTCCTTCGTGATCTGCCTGGCGGCGACGAACTTCGAGCTGTCCGGCCCGCCGGCGTAGTCCCGCCACTCCCGCGGTCCCTGGCCGGCGAGCGTGGTCGCGGCGGCGAGGACGAGTGCGGCCGCGGCCGCGCTGCTGTATCTGCGCATAGGGCGCCACGGTACAACAAAACGCCGCCGGCACGGCATCCTTCCGCCCCGCCCACCCGCAGACCCCGCCAATCAGCGCGCTCAACGCCGCTACAATTCGATCGTGGCCAGGCCGACGTGCGATCTCCTCCTCACCAATGCCCTCGTTGTCACCATGGATGCCGGCTTCACCGTCCATCGCGGCGGCGCCGTCGCCGTGCGCGGGGACTCGATTGCGGCGGTCGGCGCCGATGCGGCGGCCTTCCAGGCCGCCGAAACGATCGACTGCCGCGGCCGCGTCGTCATGCCCGGCCTGGTGAACGCGCACACCCACGTGCCGATGACGCTGCTGCGCGGCCTCGCCGACGACTTGCGCCTCGACGTCTGGCTGATGGGTTACGTGATGCCGGTCGAGCGCGCGTTCGTCAACCCCGACTTCGTGCGCCTGGGCACCAGGCTCGGCTGCGCGGAGATGATTCGATCGGGCGTCACCTGCTTCGCGGACATGTACTACTTCGAAGACGCGATCGCCGAGGCGACGGCGGCGGCGGGGTTGCGGGCGCTCTGCGCCCAGACGGTGCTGCGCTTCCCCACCCCTGACGCCACCAGCTTCGAGGAATCGCTCGCGCTCGCCCGGGACTTCATCGGCCGGTGGCGCGGCCATCCGCTGATCGTCCCGGCGCCGGCGCCGCACGCCCCGTACACGTGCACCCCCGACATCCTGCGCGCCTGCGCCGAGCTTGCCGTGGAGTTCGACGTGCCGCTGCACATTCACCTCTCGGAGACGGCGCTCGAAGTCGACGAGTCGCGCCGCGTCAATGGCATGCCGGTCGTGCCGTGGGTGAAGAAGCACGGGCTGTTCGACGCCAAGGTCCTCGCCGCGCACTGCGTCCACGTGGACGACGGCGAGATGCGGGCGCTGAAGAACGCGAACGCCGGCGTCGCGCACAACCCGTCGAGCAATCTGAAGCTCGCCGCGGGAGTCGCCCCGGTGGCGCGGATGCTGGAGCTGGGGGTCGACGTCGGGATCGGCACGGACGGGCCGGCTTCCAACAACGACCTCGACATGTTCGAGGAGCTGCGGCTGGCCGCGCTGCTGGCGAAAGGCACCACCGGGGATCCGACGGCGATCCCGGCGCGGACGGCGCTGGCGATGGCGACGCGGCTCGGCGCCCGGGCGCTGCACATGGGCGATCTGATCGGATCGCTCGAACCGGGCAAGCGCGCCGATCTGGTCGTCCTCGAGCTCGATCGCCTCCACAACGTGCCCGCCTTCGGGCACGGCGCCGGCGGCGTCTACGGCCAGATCGTCTATGCCTCGAAGTCCACCGACGTCGTCGACGTGATGTGCAACGGCCGGTGGCTGATGCGCGATCGCCGGCTGCTCACGCTCGACGAGCGCGAGCTGCGTGCGGCGGCGCAGGACGCGGCGTCGCGCGTCGACGCGTTCCTCACCAGCCGCGAGGTCAGCGTGCTGCAGAAGCTCGTCGCGGTCGGCGGCGCCGTCGAACAGGAGAGCTTCGAGGTGCAGGTCAAGGCGCGCGTGCCGGCGGAAGACCAGGTGCTCGCGGTGCTGGGCAGCGATCGCGTCACCGTCATCAAATCGAGCCACTACCATCAGTACGATACCTACTGGTCGTTCGACGATCCCGACCAGGGATGGCTGCGCTATCGCGAGGACGAGTTCCTCGACGCCCACGGTGCCGTGACCGGCGCCCGCGCCCGTCTCACCCTGACGGGCCGGACGCGCGAGGATCACTTCGGCGCGGTCCTGCTGTCCCGCTCGCGCTACTACGCCCCGGCGACGCACTCGGCGCGGTTCTATCGCGAGTACTTCCGTCCGGCCGCCGAGCGTGTGGTCGAGAAGGATCGGCGCCGCTGGCTGGTGGCCTTTCGCGGCGTGGAGTTCTACGTCCACCTCGATCGCCTGCTGGTGCCGGCGCAGGACGGCTTCTTCGTGGAAGTGAAGTCGCGGACGTGGTCCCGCCGCGACGCGCGCGACAAGGCGGCGGTCATCACCGACCTGCTGGCGCTGTTCGCGACGAGGCCGGACGACACGATCAGCGACGGGTACGCGGACCTGGCGGGCAGCTAGCGCGGTTCAGCGAACGTCGGAGGCGGGGCGCTCCGCTTTCGGCGCGACGTAGCTCCTGCGGGCGCGAGGCTTCAGACCCTTCTCGCTGACGCGGACGCTGACGTCGTGCACCTTGCCGTCTCGCTGGGGCGGCGCGAACGCCAGCAGATACTGCGTGTGCAGTTCGTCGGCGACCGCGGCGAAGGCCGCGCCGAGATCCTGGCCGAAGCGGATCTCGGTGTAGCCGCCGCCGGTTTCTTCGGCGACTCGAGCCAGCCCCGGATCCGGCATGTCGGCGAGCAGCATCGCCTGCAGTCCGCCCGGGCCGGCGCCGGTCTGCGGCGGGCGCGCGCCGCGGCTTCGCATCCCGATGCCGTAAATCATCACGTCTTCGTCGCGCGCGCGATCGATCGCGTCCGCCTGGCTGGACGGGCGATCGCGGAAGCTGATCGGCCCGCTGTCCTTGCCATCGCTGAGGACCAGGATCACCTTCCGCCGATCGTCGGCGCCGTCGAATGCGCGGATCGCCTGGACGACGGCGCGCCAGAGCGGCGTCGGCGCATCCGGGGCGATTGCCGTCGGCAAGGACGCGGTGAGCTCGCGGCGGTCGCTCGTGAACGCCGGCGCGAGGACGACCTCGTGGCCGAAGGATCCGACCCGCGCCTGGTCGCCGGGCAGCAGCCGGGTGAACAACTGCTCCGCCGCGCCGCGCAGCAGCGGCAGGTTCCCCGCCATGCTGCCCGACACGTCGAGCAGCACGATCAGCCGGATCGGCTGCGGCTTGTTGTCGAACTGCGTGATCGGCTGCGGCTTCCCCTCGTCGCGGACCTCGAACTTGTCCTGCGTCAGGCCGGTGACGAGACGGCCGTCGCGATCGAGCACGGTGACGAAGACGCGGACCGCGTCGCTCGCGGTGCGGAAGACCGGCTGCTGCGGCGCCGCCGCGAGGAGGATGCCGGCGGACGCGACGGCGATCGAGCTCGTCAAAAACCTGGTCATGACAGTAGAATACGCCCGCGGAGAGACGCGGCGTGCTGCGAGCGCTGCTTTGCTCTTGGCTTGGAGCGCGCGCTGCGATATTCTCCCCGCGTTCCCAAAAACAGCTGCGCAGGCCGGCTGCCCGGAGACGGTACCGGTCTGTATGTTCGGAGGACTCGCGCGTGAACGAACCGGCGGCCGGTGATCAGATCACCGAAGAGCTGAATGACTCCCTGCACCTCACTGACGCGGACAACCTGGACGGCACCGATGATGCGGACGAAGAACCCCCGGCCGGACGGATCCGGGAAGGCCTTCCGGCCACCTTTCGCATGCGCCACGATGCGCACTATGTCGACGAACTGATGTCCCGCACGGCCCACGACACACCGGCCCCCGTGCCCGAGCGAACCGACAGCCGCGCCGCTGGCGACGCTCCGGTGTCTCCCACGCTGACGGGTCCGGCCCTCGGCCTCATCGCCGATCGGCTGGAGTCGCTCGTCACTCACCAGAGCGCGGCGCGTCCGCAGTTCGCCAGTCCGTCGCTGATCGCGCAGTCGGTGCAGGTCGAGTTCCTGCGCGTGACGCGCCTGGCGCGCGCCGCGGCGACGCTGCAGCAGCACGAGCCGCCGACGCGCGTCGAAGTGTCGGCGCGCGAGATCGTCGACGCGTCCGTGCGAGCGGCCGCGCCGGTGGCGCGGCTGGCAGGCATCGAGTTCGACATCTCCGTCGACGACGCCGCGTTCGAGATCCTCGCCGAACCGTCGCAGGTGGTCCTGGGGCTCGTCGGAACCGTCGATGCGGTCGTCGACATGCTGCTCTCGGATCCGCGGCGGCAGCCGGGCAGGGACGGCCGGCAGCCGCCAGCCCGGATCTCGATCAGCCTGCAGACGGTGCGCGTCCGGCCGGCGATCATCATCGACGTGTTCTGCCCGACGCTGATCGTCGGCGGCGGTCAGGCGAGCCGGTTCTTCGAGAACGGCGGCGACGACTACCGCGGCGCGCCGGCCGCCGGCGTGCTGCTCGCGGCCGCGGCGCACATCGTGCGGGCGCACGGCGGCCGCGCCGACGTCAAGCGCCACGCCGCCAGCGGCGCGACGATCACCTACGTGTTTCCGCAGACCCCCTAGGGGAACTGGACGTGCCGGACGGCTTCGTTGATCACGAAGATGCGCAGGTTGTTGCCGCGCTGATCGTGGGGTGAGAGGTAGAAGCCCGCGCCGTCCACCGCGTAATTCAGCGTCGTCCCGCTCAGGACCTCGCCGTCCATGAAGGTGACGATGATGTCACGGCCGCGTGCCGCCGGGGTGGGCTCGACGTCCGGCGGCGCGCCGGCCAGGTCGTGGACGAAGAACACCGCCTTCAGATGACGCAGCAGCAGCGTCGATACCGCCGATTGCGGCGCGTCCGGCGCCGGCGCGACCGAGACGTAGCCGCGGGCCGGCACGAAACCGCGGCAATATCCTTTCAGCACGCGTCCGTCCGCGTACCGCGCCACGACCGGTACCCAGACCATCGTGGCCGGAACCGCCGCCTCGACGACCCCCGCGGGCACTGGCGCGGGCGGCAGCGCGGCGAACGGCAGCGGCGCCGGCTCGGACGCGCGCGGAGGGCTCTTCGGTGAAACGGCCGGATCGTGCCCGGCGCGTTCGCGCAGCGCCGACACGTCGTTGACGAGCGCGACGAGCTGCGCCGCCACTCTGAGGAAGTGCAGGTGCCAGGCTTCGAGCTGGCAGTCGCGCGGAAATTCCACCACCAGGCGCGCCACCACGCTCCCCTCGCGCGCCGCGTCGAAGTAGACCGTGTCCTCGCGGTGTGGCCCGATCCCCGTTCCGCCGTCCGCAATGTGGATCACACGCGTGGGGACCGAGCGCCGCAAACGGTCCGCGAGCGCGGACAGCAGCGTGTCGGCCGGCGCCGCGGCTTCGATGCCGCGCGTCAGGTCGCGGAACAAGACCGTGAGGTGCCGCCGGAAGCTGTCTCCCGCGCGCCGTCCGGCCGGCGACTGAATCAGCCCGAGTGTGGAGGTGAGGATGTCGTCGCCGACGATCGCCGCGGGGTCGCCGCCGGTGCAGGCGTGCGAGAGCCGGCGGATCGCCCCCGTCATGCGCGCGTGCTCGCTGAGAAGACTGGTGAACGCGTCAGACGTTTTGTCGACGGCGGGCTGCGCCGTCTCGATCGCCCGCCTGAAGGACAGCGCGCTGCGATACATCATGTACGGCGCCACCCGCGAAACCTGGCTGCGCACCACCGTCGAGGGCACCGCGATCTCGCCGCCGCTGCCCGAGATCTGCACGACCACGGGTGCGCCCGGATTCAGCCGGCTGGTGGTTTCGATCTGCGCACCACCCGATGACAGATCGATCAGCGACACCACCGGGCCGTACTTCAGACGGATGGTATTCAGCCAGTCGAGATCCGAGAGCGTCAGGCGCGGATGGACGCGGCGGTCGGATGGCGCGGGGTCGTCCGTGCGCGGTTCGGTTCGTACAAGCGTCAGGCCGGAGGCCGCGGCGCCGGAGCGAGCTGCCATGGATGGATACGCCGGGCGGAGCAAGCGACATGCCGTCGTAAGCTCCCGCCAAAGGGACCGTGTGCGGGCCGGCGCTGTGCCGGATCGGCACAGCGCTGACGAATGCGTTCAGGGACCCGGCGCCAGCAGTGGAGCGCTGCTCACACCGCCCGACAACTGTGCGTCGATGAACCCGAGCTTGTCCGGATTGCGGATCACGCGGATCACCGAGATCGCATCGTCCCTCATGGTGAACGTGTAGACGGAGTTGAGCTGTCCGCGAACACGAACCAGGATCGCCGGCTCGCGGTTGACCTCCCGCACCTGCAGCCCGACGTCGTCCATCGTGACGCCCATCGCGGCGGCGACGCGCCGGATGCCGAGGAGCAGATTGAGCACCGATGGCCGGCCGTACACCGGGCGTCCGGTTGCCGGAACCTTCCCGCCGCCGTCGCCCCAGAAGCCGACATCGGCCGCGAGCACGCTGGCCAGCGCGTCGCCGTCGCCATCGCGGAGCGCGCGGGCGAAGCGCTCCGCGAGCTGCTGCTTCTCTTCGTAGGGACGGCTCGATCGCGGCTCCCGCGCGGCGACGCGCTGCCTGGCGCGGTGGAACAGCTGCCGGCAGTTCGCCTCGCTCGATCCCAGCATCTCCGCGATCTCGGCGTAGGAGTACTCGAAGATCTCGCGCAACAGGAAGACCGCGCGCTCGTCGGGTGAGAGCGTGTCGAGGAGGACCATGAACGCGAGCGTCAGCGATTCGGCGAGCACGGCGGACTGTTCCGGCTGCGCGTCCCCTTCGGTCAGGATCGGCTCCGGCAGCCACGGGCCGACGTACTGCTCGCGCGAGACGCGGGCCGATTTGAGGTGGTCGAGGCAAAGCCGCGTGACGATCGTGGTGAGATACCCCTTCGCCGAACGCACCTCGGCATCGCCGGCGCGGGCGAACCGCAGCCAGGCGTCCTGCAGGATGTCTTCCGCGTCGCTCGCGCTGCCGAGCATCCGGTAGGCGATCGAGAACAGCAGCGGGCGGCAGCGTTGAAACTCCTGGAGATGATCCATGGGGCTCATGCGGCGGCCAGCCGGATCGTCTGCCGCAACCCCTCGCGATAGCTCGGAAAGCGCGGCGTCCACTGGAGGTCCTGCTTCGCGGCGGCGTTCGACAGCGGCGCCTGGAGCGCGAGCAGCCGCGCCATGTACGGAGCGACGAGGCGCGGCAGCCACGCCGGCACCGTGAACGGGCGCGGTGCGTGCGCCAGTTCAGCCATGACGTCCACCATTTCGCTGAAACTCGCCGGCCTGTCGTCGACGATGTCGTACACACTGCCCGAGGCTCCGTGATCGATCGCCGCGACGGTGGCGCTCACCGCGTCATCGAGATGAATGTACGGAAGCTTGCCGGCATCGCCGCGGACGCGCGGAAGCCGGCGCCGCCGGACGCGGTCGAGCATGTCATCCGTCGCCGGGTTCCCCGGCCCATAGAACAGCCCGTAGCGCAGGACGATTCCCTCGATCGTCCCGTCGCGGGCCGCGCCGAGGATCTGCGATTCCATCGACTGGATCGCCTCGCGCGCGCGGTCCAGTCCGGCCTGCGGCGCCTCGGGCATGACCCCGGCCCCGATCAGCGCGAACGACCCGCCGATGAACCGGCGGGCTCCCGCCGCGACGGCCGCCCGCAGCAGGTTCCGCGTGCCTTCGTCCCGGAGCCGGTTGGTCGGCTCCAGGTCGGCGGCGCTCTTCGGCGCGGTCTTCGGCAGCGCCGTGAGCTGGTGGATGACGTGCGTCGGCCGTGCGGCGCGGACCGCGCGCTCCAGCGCCGCGGCATTCAAGGCGTCGACCACCACCGGCGTCGCCCCGAGGTCCCACAGCAGTGCTTGCTTCGACGCGGACCGCGTGGTCGCGAAGACTTTGTGCCCTGCGCCCACCAGGGCACGAACGAGCGGCACGCCGATGGTTCCGGAGCCGCCCGCTACGAATACCGTTCTCCCGCTTGTCGTCGTCATATGTTGATGAGACGAAGGAAGGGGAGGAAATGTGACAGGCTCTGATGCGGCCGGGCTGGTAAGATGCGCGCCATGCGACTGTCCTGGTTAGTCCTCGCGCTGCTCGCCGGTCTCGCCGGCGGAGCCGTCCAGTCCAATCCGCGATGGCTCGTCGCGCATCGGGGTGCCTCCGCGTACGCGCCCGAGAACACCGTTCCCGCCTTCCGTCTCGCCGCGGACCAGGGGGCGACGTTCGTCGAGTTCGACCTGCAGCTGACCAAAGACCGGCAGATCGTCTGCCTGCACGACGAGTCGCTCGAGCGGACGACGGATGTGGAAGAGGTCTTTCCCGATCGGTTCCGCACCGTCAGCCTGGCGAACGGCCAGACGGCGAAGCGCTGGATGCTCGCCGATTTCACGCTCGCCGAGATCCGGAAGCTGGATGCGGGCTCGTGGTTCGATCCGAAGTTCAAGGGGACGCGGATTCCGACCTTCGCCGAGACCATCGACGCGCTGCGCGGCCGATCCGGCCTGTTCATCGAGCTCAAGCTCCCCGAGAAGTACGCAGGGATCGAGAAGGGGATTCTCGACGAGCTGAAGGCGAAGGGGCTCGATCGTCCCGGCGCCGATCCGAAGACGCCGGTGCTGCTGCAGTCGTTCACCGCGTCGAGTCTGCAGGTGCTCGCGAGTCTCGGCACCAAGCTGCCGGTGCACTTCCTGATCGCGGCGCGCGACGCGGCGCGGTGGCTCACACCGGAGGGGCTCGCCAGCGTGAAGGCCTTCGCCACGGGATTGAGCCCGGAAAAGACCATCGTCCGCGATCATCCCGAGGGGATTGCCGCGGCCCGGCAGCTCGGTATGCTCATCACGCCGTACACGTTCCGCGCGTCGGCGGTCGCCGGGTTCCCGGACGTGCGCGCGGAGATGGCGCACTATCTCGACGTCCTGCGCGTCGACGGCGTCATCACCGATAATCCCGACCAGATGCCGCGGCGCGCCTCCAGTCCCGGAGGTCGATGATGCGGCGGGTCCGCTGGCACGCCGCCATCGCGGCGTTGTGCTTCGTCGCGCTCCCCGCGCGCGACGATGCCGCCGGCACGCCGTCGCCGATTCAGCGGAGCCTCTGGTTCCTGTACTTCAACCAGGTGCAGCAGCCGCTCGACGTCACCGTCGACGGCATCCGCATTCGCGACTTCCCCGGCGACTGGCCGCAGCATTTCACGCTGCAGGGAGGCGGCGCCGGGCGCGTGCGCGACGTGAGTCCGTTCACGGTCGCGTTCATCCATCATGCGCTCGCCACCGTGGTCGAGCAGAACGGCCGGCAGCTGAACCTCACCGATCTCGACTTTCTCATGGCGCGCGCCATGCGGCAGCGCGCGATGGGATTCATGCGCCTGTTCGAGTCGGCACCCGCCGCGCCCGATGCCGGCACGTTCGGCTTCTGGCCGTATGACGCCGACCCGCGCACGCCGGACCTCTTGACGACGCTGCTGATGACGGCCTGGCTGAAGGGCCCGATTCTCGGCGGCCAGCGCGTCCCGATCAATCTGCCGATCTACCCGTCCACGCTCGCGATTCCCTCCGATGCCGACGTCACTGCGACGACGTACGCGGCGATGATGGATGCGGCGGCGCTCGACGGCGCGCCGGCCAGCCCGGTGGCGTTCGAGCGCTTCTTCGCGGACTGGCGGGACGTCGGCGCCGTGCCGCGGCGCGTCAACCCGTGGTGGCTGCCGCCCGCAAGCGGCGCCTATCTGACCTGGCTCACCTATCGCGATCCGCCGCGTCTCCTGCCGAACGACGTCGACCTGGTGGTGAACGGGAACGTGCTGTATGCCCTGGGCCGCAAACACCGGCTCGATGCCCCCGGCGTGACCGAGGCCGTGCGCCTGATCAATCTCGCCGCGATCCTGGGCATTCACCGTTCCCGGCTCGAGGATTTGACCGAGTACTATCCCGACAACTTCGCGTTTCAGTACGTCGTGTCCCGCGCGTTCCGCGAGGGCGGCGTGTCAGCGCTCGCCACCGCCGTGCAGATCTTCGCCTCGGATCTGGAGCGGACGGCACTGCTCCGCGCGGACGGCACGATCCACTGGGACAAGGGGGATCCGCACCTCAACACCGCGTTCGCGGCGCTGACGTTGATGAATGCGGGCCGGCGCGGCGCGCTGCTCGACGGCGCGATCCGCTATCTGGAGTCGGAGCAGAACGCCGTGGGCGGGTTCGACGAGGCGACCTTCTTCGTCGGCAGAACCGACGGCGGACAGGTGTTCGAATTCACGTCCGCGTCGCTGACGACCGCGATGGCGCTCGAGGCGATGGCGCGCCACCGCCTGGGCCGCCAGGCGGCTACCGCTGCGACCATGCGGGACCGAACCGGTCGGGCACGTCGAGCACCGTGAAGATACCGAGCGGCTCGACCGACGCCACCAGTTCGTCGCGTCTCGCTTCGATGGCAGCCTCGGCCGCCTTGCGCGTTCCTTTGCTCTGCTCGGTGACGAGCATCTCGCTCCAGTACTCGATGACGATGTAGCGGGCGGCGCGGTTCTGGTCGTGCAGGAACGACGTGCCGATGTACGACCGCGTATGGCGGTTCATCGTGGTCCAGGGGCCGTCGACGCCGTAGAGCTTCTCGAATTCATCCTCGTGTCCGGCCTTCACATCGAACTGCCACATGATCGCAATCATAGACTCAGCCAGCAAGTCTACCTGAACAGCGCGACGATCAGGGCGGCGAGCGCGAGGATCAGCGCCGCGGCCCCGGCAGCGAACGCGTAGGTGACGAGACGCGCGAGGTGCGCCCCGGCCTCGCGGGCGAGCGCCTCCGCGTCGCTCGCCGCCGTCTCCGGCGCGAACAACGATTGCCGCATCACGCGCCGCGACGCGACCACGTCCTCGATGCCGGCTTCGAAGTGGCGCTGATGGATCCGCTTGGCGGCGTCAGGGCCGGGCTCGGCGGCGGCGGCAAGCGCGGCCTTGAGGACCGCGTTGCGAATGTCGCCGCCGCTCACCTCGTAGCGCTGCGCCAGCGCCGCGAAGTCGACGTCGGCCGCAAGCGGCGTGCGCAGGGGGTGGAGCTGCACGCGCCAGATCTGCTCGCGCTCGGCGACCCCGGGCATCTCGAACAGCACGTGCGTCCGGATCCGCCGCTCGAATGCCGGATCGAAGTTGGCGGCGAGATTGGTGGCGAAGATCACCACGCCGTCGTAGCGCTCGAGCTCCTGGAGCAGCACGCTGATGGTCGTGTTGGACTCGCGCTCGAAGCCGTGGTGGACGGACGTCGAGCGGCGCGTGGCCAGCGCGTCTGCCTCGTCGAAGAGGAGCACGGCGTGCTCCTCGCGGGCGCGGCGGAACACCGCGGCGACGTTCTTCGGCGTCTCCCCCGCCCACAGCGATTCGAGCTCGGCGTAGCGCACGAGCAGCAGCCGGCGGCCCAGCGCGTGCGCAATCGCCTCCGCGCAGATGGTCTTGCCGGTGCCCGGCGGTCCGGCGAAGTTGAACGCCAGCGCCAGGCCGGCGGGATGGCGCTCGCCGAGCCCCCAGCGGTTGAAGATGAGATCGTGCTGCGTCACTTGCGCGAGCGCCGTGTCCAGCGCCCGCCGCGTTGCCGGCGGCAGGATCACGTCGTCGAACGTCCGCCGCGGCACGATCGACTCGACCGCGCGGCGTCCGCCCGTGCCGAAGAGGGCTGAGAAGGGATTCGGCGCCACGCGTGTACGGTATCAGCCGGTCACGACCGGCGGCAAGCGCGCCACGGGTATTTCCCGTCGCGTAAGATCGGCGCATGTACACCGCCGCGGCACTCCTCGACATTCATGCGCGCGCGCAGGAAAGCTTCCGCCGCCTCATCGGATTCTGCGGCTGCCTCACCGAAGGGGAACTGCACCGGACGGTTCCAGGGTTCGGCATGCCGACCGTGCTCGAGCAATTGGAGCACACGATCGGCGCCGAGGTGTACTGGCAGACGGTGGTTACGAGGGGCTACACCGAGGAGGCCACGCTGCCGCCGCTGCCGGATCTCGGGGCGATGGAAGCGTTCCGGGCGCAGACCGCCGCCGCCACGCGGGCGTATCTGCAGGCAGCGGACGAGGCGGAACTGAACTCGGCGCGCGAGATGATCAGCGATCCCGGGCGGACACGGGTTCTTCGACCGGCGGATGTCATCCTCCGCATCGTGACCCACATCTTCAACCACCAGGGACAGGTGCTGGCGATGTGCCGCACGATGGGCAAACCGAACCAGTCCGAGGACGTGGACTATCCGATCGGCTAGGCGACGGGCCTATTCGGTCCGCAGCGCGATCGCCGGATCCACGTGCGCCGCCCGCATCGCCGGAACCAGCGCGGCGAGGCAGCCGGCGGCGCCGAGCGCCACCGCGACCAGCGCCAGCGTCGCCGGGTCGTTGCGCGTCGTCTGGAACAGGAAGCTCTCGATCGTGCGCGTGGCCAGCAGCGTCGCGGCGAGGCCGGCGGCGATGCCGCCGGCGATCGGCAGCGCGGCATCGCGCAGAATCGTCGCGACGACCTGTTCCGGCCGCGCCCCGAATGCCATGCGGACGCCGATCTCGGCGGTGCGCCGCGTCACCGCGTACCCGGTCATCCCGAACACGCCCACCAGCGCCAGGGTCAGTCCGAGCGCGCCGAGCAGCCCGAGGAGCACCATTCGCCGCCGCGGCGTGATCACGCGGTCGGCGAGCAGATCGTCGGCGGCGCGGATCCGTTCCACCAGCACGCGCGGCCCGATGGCCGCCGCGGTGCGGCGCAGTTGATCCGCCAGCGCAGGAACGCTGCTCGAGGTCCGCACGACGATGGTGGTGGCGGCCGTGAGATCCGATTCCGTCGGCACGTACGGAAAGAACGCCTGCAGCCGTTCCTGTTCCCGCTCGCGGCGCGCCAGCGGACCCCCATGCCGCAGGTCGGCGACGACACCAATCACCGTCCACGGTTCGGCCGACCCGAGCCTGAGCACGGTTCGGCCGACCGCTCCCCCATCGGGAAAGAGGGCGCGCGCCGCGGACTCGTTGAGGACGACGCCGCGGAACCGCGAGGCGTAATCGGCGTCGGTGAGGAGCCGCCCGTGCCGCAGCGTCGCGCCCAGCGTGTCGAGATATCCCGGCAGCATCTCGAACATGGACAGGAACCGGGACTGTCCTTCCACCGTCAGGTCGCTGAACGACGTCCTTCCACCGAGCGGGAAGTTGTCGACGAGTCCCACGGATTCGACACCGGGCAAGGTGCGCAGCCGCGGCAGCAGCTGCAGGTAGTACTCCGTATGGGCGGCCGGCGTTCGCTCGAGCGGCAGCACGTCCATCGTGACCAGGCCGTCTACCTTGAAGCCGAGATCGACGGCGAGGATGCGCGTGAAGCTGCGAATCATGAGTCCGGCGCCCGCGACCAGGACCACTGCCAGCGCCACCTCGGCGCCGATCAGCAACTGTCCTCCGCGATTGGACAACGACGCGCCGACCTGGCGGGTGCCCCGGCCCAGCGTCGCGCCGCCTCGCAGCCGTGACAGCGTCAGCGCCGGCGCCAGTCCGAACACCAGCGTCGTCGGCACGAGGAGCGCGGCGGTCAGCGCGAGAACCTCGAGATTCAGCCTGACGGGAGAGTTCGCCGGCAGCGTCAGCGGGATGTTGGCCACGAGCGCGTCGAGCGAAACCCAGGCGAGCAGCACGCCGAGCGCGCCGGCGGGGATCGCCAGCACGACGGCTTCGGTCAGGAGCTGGCGCATCAGCCGCCCCCGCCCGGCGCCCAGCGACATGCGGAGGGCGAGCTCGGAACGCCGTGCGGCACCGCGCGCGAGCAGCAGCCCCGCGACATTGACGCAGGCGATGAGCAGGATCAGCCCGACAGCGCCCGCCAGCACGTTGACGGTGGTGCGATATTGCGCGATCGCGTCGTCCAGCCGCGAGCTCACGCTGGCGCGCGCGGCCGGCGCGGCGCCGTCCCTGCCCGGGGCGCCGGGGAGCGTGCGCGAGGAGAGGACGGCTCTCGCCCGCTCCAGGGTGACGCCGGGACGCAGCCGCGCGTACACGGAGACGCGGCCGGTTCCCCGCCGCGCGAACATCGTCGGATCGATCTGCAGCGGCGTGGACACCGGCGTGGCCGCGTTGAACCGCTGCGGCAGCACGCCGACGATGGTGACGACGCTGTCGTCGAGACGGATCGTCTGTCCGACGACGTCGGCGCGGCCGCCGAACCGCCGCTGCCAGTACCCGTACCCGAGCAGCGCGACCGGCGTCGCGCCGTACTCGGAATCGGCACGGCTGAAATTGCGGCCGATCAGCGGCGTCACGCCGTGCATCGGCAGGTACTCTTCGGTGAAGTGCGCCACGCGCAGGCGCTCGGGCTCGGGGCCGTCCGCGATGCGGCCGTAGAACGAGCTGCCTGCGCCGGCGACGTGCGACAGCACGTCGGTCGCCTGCTGCCACGCGCGCATGTCCGCCATCGACGGCGTAGGTTGCGCCCAGCGTCCGCCGCCCCGCTGCTCTTCGACCGCGACGGTGACGAGCTGCTCCGGATCCGGATACGGCAGCGGGCGCAGCATCGTGGCGTCGATCAGCGAGACGATGGCGGTCGAGACGCCGATCCCCAGCGCCAGCGTGAGGATCGCGACGAGGGACGACCCGCGCTGCCGAACCAGCTGCCGGACGCCGTAGCGAAGGTCCTGAATGAGCGTGCCCACCTGGTCGGGCGGATGTTAGCGCATTCCGGCGCCGGCCGCTTACTTGCTGTTGAAGAGCGACAGCGAGTCGAGCGCGAAGGTGACGCTCACGTAGTAATTGCGCGTCGCGAACCGCTTCACGGTCCTGATGTCGTCGGTCGACGAGACCTCGGTGACGTTCGGCGTCTGCCCGTCGGCGAGCCGCGTGACCCGCTGCGGCGACCAGCCGAACCCGAGGCGGGCGGCCCGGAAGACCTCGAGGCCGAGACCGAGGAAGAACGCGGGGCGATCGCTGGTGATGCCGACGCCGAAGTCCGCCGTGGGCTGCACGGTGCGCCTGGCGGGCCGATGCTCCATGAACCGATAGGTCACGAAGGCGGCGAGGTCACCGGCGCGCGTTTCACGTTTGGTCTCGGCGATCACTTTCGTCGAGGTGCCCGGCCGGGCGACCGCGGTATACGTGGACTCGTGCAGCGGCGTGTAGATGAGGCCGATGCCATAGCCGAGGATCTGACCCACGGCGGACTCGAGCTTGTAGGCCCGCTTCTCCACTGCGGCCCGGGCCAGGGAGATCTCCTTCACATACGGCGAGTCGGCGGTGAGCACGATCTCGTGAGACTGCACCTTGTTCCAGGCGAGCGCGGGATTCGGGCGCGTCACCACGAGCGATCGAATCAGCGTGTTGTCCCAGGTGTGCCGCCGCGCGCGCTGGACCTGCCGCGTCAGAACGTCGGCGCCGGCCAGCACCTCGCGGCGCGCTCCGGCGGCCTTGTCGATCGCCGCCCACACCTTCTCCTCGACCTGGCGCGCATTGAACAGGCGCTCGACGAGCGGCTTCATGGCATCGCGATGCGTTTCGAGGATCGGCTTCAGCCGGGCCGCCGTGCAGACGCCCGGATCCGCGATCACCGGATCGGCCAGCAGGGCGGCGCTGGCGCGCAAGGCGGTGCGCAGTCCGGACACACCGGCGTCCGTGCACCCGCCGACGCCGGCGACGCGCCCCGCCAGGTCGCGCACGATCCTGCCGTCGGCCGGCGCACCCAGCATGGTTGCGTAGGCGTTCAACAGCGGCTGGCACGCGGCCAGCCGGTCGGTGCTCTCCGTCAGCGCGCGCGTGGCGGCGTCGAAGCTGTCGTACGCGCGCGTGAGGTCGGAGAGGTTCGGGGCGACGAGCTGGGCCGCCGTGACGCGTTTGCCGTCCTCGGCCTGCTGGGCGGCGTGAATGAACGCCGTCCGGGCGCCGGCGAGCGCGTCGAGCGCCTTCTCGAGCGTCCGCATGGCGGACCCGACCTCGACGAGCTGCTCGAGACGCCGCGTCACCTGTTCGGCGGCTTCGCGCACGTCCGGCGGCGCGACGGTGCACTCGCGCGGCGCCTGCGGCGGCGGCGGCGGAACCTTCTTCCCGAGCGGCGCAATGCCCTCGGTGGGCGGCGTGGCCGGCTTGGGCGGGGAGGGCGCCAACCCCTCCGCCGCCGAGAACGTGAGTGTCTGCACCAGCCCCTGAATGCCGGTGCCGGCAAGCGCGAGAAAGCTCTTGAGACCGGCGATCACCGAGAGGTCGTCCTCTTTCGGTACGCCCGGCGCGGCCGAATAGACGATCGGCGAAATCTCTTCGACCAGAATCTTGAGCGGCCTGGCGTCGCCGGGGCGCAGCCGCAGCGTCGGCGCGCCGGTCACGTCGAACGTCAACGGGTGAGAGGCCTGCTCCCACTCCGCAGTCCACGCGTTCGACTTCAGATTCAGTATCAATGCGCCGCCGCGGCTCTGCTTGAACCTGACACACGGGTCCGTCGTGCCCCACGTCGCGCGATCGCAGACGTAGTTCAGGATGAGCCATGCCTCGTCGGCCGACAGATCGTCGAGCGCCGCGCACACCGGCTCGGCGCTGTTCTTGCCGCACACGTCGCGGAGCAGGGCGACGCTGTTGACGTCCTCGCTCGACGCGCGCGGGCTCTGCGGACCGCGGGCATACGCGGACACGCTGATGGTGAGAAGGATGGCAAGCGTGGAGAGGGTTCT
Organism: Vicinamibacterales bacterium; assembly: GCA_035699745.1. NCBI lineage: Bacteria > Pseudomonadati > Acidobacteriota > Vicinamibacteria > Vicinamibacterales > Vicinamibacterales bacterium. The sequence continues at coordinate 28,994 of DASSPH010000030.1, read as the reverse complement.
CGTCATGGGCACACAGATTAGACGGACGCCGGTTTCGTTTTCACCCTGCTTGACGTGACGGCTCGGGTACAGTAGCAATGCGAGCCGGGATGTACGCGACGGCGGCGTACGGCGTGCTCGACGCGGCGCGGGAAACGCTGCGGCTGTCTGCCGCCGGACATCCGCCGCCGTTCCTGCTGCGCCCCGGCGAAGAGGCCACTCCCCTGCCGGTCGATCCGACGATGTGCCTGATCTGGGACGAGCTGGGTCGGATCCCGTGCGCCGAGCATGCGCTCCGCCCCGGCGATCGCCTCGTGTTCTACACCGACGGCATCACCGAGCGGCAGGCGCCGGCCGCCGACGTCGTTCGCGACATCGTGGCCGAAGTCGACCGCTTTGCCGGCGGGCACGAGCCGGAGGACGATCAGACCCTGCTGGTCGCCGGCTTCGACTGATCGAACCGATCCAGGTTCATGACCTTGTCCCACGCCGCGACGAAGTCGCGGGTGAACTTCTCCTGCGAGTCGGCGCAGGCGTAGACCTCCGCGAGCGCGCGCAGCTCGGAATTCGAGCCGAACACGAGGTCCACGCGGCTGGCGGTCCACCTGACGTCGCCGCTCCTGCGGCAGCAGCCCTCGAACGCCTCGGCGGCGTCCGAAATGGGCTTCCACTGTGTCCCCATGTCGAGCAGATTGACGAAGAAGTCGTTGGTCAGCGCCTCGGGGCGTTTGGTGAAGACGCCATGATTCCCCTGCCCGGCATTCACCTTCAGCACGCGCAGGCCGCCGACGAGCGCCGTCATCTCGGGCGCGCTCAGCGTCAGCCGGAAGGCGCGCTCGATCAGCAGATGCTCCGCCGGCACCTCGTGCCCTTCGCCGATGTAGTTGCGGAACCCGTCCGCGTCCGGTTCGAGCACGGCGAACGACTCGACGTCCGTCTGCTCCTGCGTCGCGTCGGTCCGGCCGGGCGCGAACGGCACCGCCACCGGATGCCCCCCGTCTGCCGCCGCCTTCTCGACGGCGGCGCATCCCCCGAGCACGATCACGTCGGCGAGCGACACCCGCTTTCCGGTGCCGGACTGAGCGTCGTTGAACGCCTGCTGAATCCCCTCGAGCACCTTCAGCACCTTCGCCAGCTCCGGCGGATTGTTGACCTGCCAGTCCTTCTGCGGCGCGAGGCGGATCCGGGCGCCGTTGGCGCCGCCGCGCTTGTCGGTCCCGCGGAATGACGACGCCGAGGCCCAGGCGGTGGAAACCAGTTGGGAGATCGACAGCCCCGACGAGCGGATCTTCTCTTTCAGTCCGGCGATGTCCCTGGCGTCGATCAGCTCGTGGTCGACAGCTGGCACCGGGTCCTGCCAGAGCTGCGGCTCTTTCGGCACTTCCGGGCCGAGGTAGCGCGAGAGGGGCCCCATGTCGCGATGGGTCAGCTTGAACCACGCCTTGGCGAAGGCGTCGGCGAACTCCTGCGGGTGTTCGTAGAACCGCCGCGCGATCTTCTCGTAGGCAGGATCGAACCGCAGCGCGAGATCGGTCGTGAGCATGCCGGGCGCGATCTTCTTCGACGGGTCGTGCGCGTGAGGCACCGTTCCCGCCCCGGCGCCGTTCTTCGGCCTCCACTGCTTCGCGCCGGCGGGGCTCTCGGTCAGCTCCCAGTCGTACTCGAACAGGTGCTTGAAGAAGTCGTGGTTCCACTTGACCGGCGTCGTGGTCCAGGTGACTTCGAGGCCGCTGGTGATCGCGTGCGCCCCTCTGCCGGTTTCGTACGCGCCCTTCCAGCCGAACCCCTGCTCCTCGAGGTTGCCCCCTTCCGGCTCGGGACCGACGTGGGCCGCCGGCGCCGCGCCGTGCGTCTTGCCGAACGTGTGGCCGCCCGCAATCAGCGCGACCGTCTCGACGTCGTTCATCGCCATGCGGCGGAAGGTCTCGCGAATATCGCGCGCCGCCGCCACCGGATCCGGATGGCCGTTGGGCCCTTCCGGATTGACGTAGATGAGCCCCATTTGCACCGCGCCGAACGGATTGGCGAGCTGGCGCTCGCCGCTGTAGCGCTCGTCGCCGAGCCACGTGCTCTCGGAGCCCCAGTTGACGTGCTCGGGCTCCCACACGTCCTGGCGGCCGCCGGCGAAGCCGAACGTCTTGAATCCCATCGACTCCAGCGCGACGTTGCCGGTCAGCACGATCAGGTCGGCCCACGAGAGCTTGCGGCCGTATTTCTGCTTCACCGGCCAGAGCAGCCGGCGCGCCTTGTCGATGTTGGCGTTGTCGGGCCAGCTGCCGAGCGGGGCGAAGCGGATCTGGCCGGATCCGGCGCCGCCGCGGCCGTCGTGGATGCGATAGGTTCCCGCGCTGTGCCACGCCATGCGGATGAACAGCCCGCCGTAATGGCCGAAGTCCGCCGGCCACCACTCCTGCGAGTCCGTCATCACCCTGGCGATGTCTTTCTTGACCTCGGCGAGGTTCAGCGACAGGAACTCCGTCGCGTAGTCGAACCCCGCCTCCATGGGATTACCGGCCGGGTGGTTGGTGTGCAGGACGCTCAGGTCCAGCCGGTTCGGCCACCACTCCTGATTGGTGCGGCCGGTACGCGCTTTCGTCGAGAACGGGCACTTCTGAACGTTGTCCATATCACGTCGCCTGTAAGGTCACCGGCGATGACGCCGGCGGGTGTGTTGGTCGATCGAACGCCGGACGCGCGGCGTCGCTCGCCCGCCGCGCCGCGGCGGCTTCGGGCGCGCCCGCTCCAGACAGTCCGGGCATCGGCCCCAGTACGCGACTTCGGCTTCGTCGATCTCGTAGCCGTTGTCGCCGCTCGGGCTGAGACAGGGTGCGGATCCCACCGCGCAGTCGACGTCGACGACGCGGCCGCAGGTGCGGCAGATGAGGTGATGGTGATTGTCGCCGACGCGATCCTCGAAGCGCGCGGGCGATCCGGGCGGCTGAATGCGCCGGAGGAGCCCCTTGGCGACGAGCAGCCCCAGCGCGTCGTAGACCGACTGCAGCGAGATCGCGCCGATCTCGCGTCGCACGGCGCCGGCCACGGCGTCCGCGGTGATGTGCGGCTGCCCCGCGACCGCCCGCAGCACCGCCAGGCGCTGGGCGGTCACCTGCACGCCGTGTTCGCGCAGCAGCGCCGCGGAGTCGTCCGTCATCTGCCGCAGCTAGGCTAGATCAAAGTTTGGAATCGATCAAATGTTTGTCCGGCTAGCCGCGGCGCGCGCGCTCCATGCGGCGCAGGTAGCCGTAGAGCCCGACGTTCAGCCCCAGCGCCGCGGCGCTCGCCAGGGCGCCGGGCCAGACCAGCGATGCATCCCCGCCCAGCCAGGCGTTCATCGTCGCGGTCAGCAGCCAGAGCTGCAGCACGACCAGCATGATGACGAACACGAGCATGCCGCTGATGATCGTGGTCCGCTGGTCGCGGGTGAACGGCCGCCTGGCGACGGGCTTCATAGCGTCCGCGCCTCCTCGCCGACCGCGTAGATGTCCCGCCCTTTCCGATCGAGCAGGATGCGGGTCAACGGCCGTCTCGGCGGTCCCGCCGTGGGCGCCCCCGTCCGGAGATCGAATCGTCCCTCGTGGCAGGGGCAATACCAGCTGCCTTCGGCGGGCCGCGGAATCACCGCGCACGACAGGTGCGTGCACTTCTGGTTGAAGGCGACGAACTCGCTCTCCGACAGGCGCAGCAGCAGGCAGGGCTCGTGCTCGTCGGGATACCGGAAGCTCAGGGCGGCGCCCACCGCGATCTCGTCGACCGAGGCGATGCGCTGAACCGGCGCCAGTCCGCGGTAATCGCGGTACCAGTTCTGGAGCGCGATCCACAGCTGTCCGATCGCGAGGGCGCCGCTGGTGAGCACCATGAACTTCATGAACTCCCGGCGCTCGACGTAGAGGTCCTGCGGCCAGTCGATCGGAAAGTCCTGGCGCCAGGCCGGCTGCGCCTCGGCGGGCGCGAAATCGGGGGCGACCGTGATCTGCTCGCTCGGCGACGCCGGGCCGTAGAGGTTCGCCGGCGCGGTCCCGGTCAGCCCCTCACGCCCCGGCGAACTGATGGCGGGATCGATCGGCGCGCGCGGGTCGGAACTCGGATAGGGCATGACGCTATACCTCGACCTCGGCGTAGGGGTCGCTGCCGAGCACCTTCAGCGACACGGCGCGGCTGCGCGGCTGCTCGTCCATCGCCGCCGCCACGTCGACGTAGGCGCGGGGCTGGGCGAGCGCGCGCGGCACCATGACGTGCACCTGCGTGGTGATCGTCTGGGCGCCGAACTGGAAGGTGTTCACCGGCGCCGACAGCGGCCGGAGCTGCGCGATCTGCTCCCGCGTGCCGAAGAACAGCGCCTGGCTCGGGCAGACCGTGGCGCACATCGGCTTCTTGCCGATGCTCGACCGGTCGTAGCACATGTCGCACTTCATCATGATCTTGCGATCCTCGTACAGCTCGGGCACGCCGAACGGACACGCCATGACGCAGTTGCCGCAGGCGATGCAGCGCGGCTTGCGGGCCGACTGCACCACGCCGTCGCCGGTCCGCTTGATCGCGTCCGCCGGGCAGACCTCCGCGCACGTGGGCTGCTCGCAATGCATGCACACCACCGGCACCGTCTGCACGCTCTCCGGCCGGCTGACGTACTCGAGGTGAATCATCGACTCGCCGCGGTGGGTATCGCACTCGGTGCACGCCTGCACGCACGCCTGGCACCCGATGCAGCGGTTCGGATCGATGAAGAAGTGGAGATAGTCCGGTTTGGCCATGAAGGATGCCGGCTACTGCTGCGGTTCGAGGACGCCGGCGTACTCCGGCGGCGCTGACGCCTTCCGCACGCGGCAGCCGCAGACCTTGTACTGGGGAATCCTGCTGATCGGATCCTGCGCCGCCACGGTGAGTTGATTCGCGCTCTTCGGCCCGGCCCAGTGATACGGAATGAAGATGGTGTCGGGGCGGATGGTCGTGACCACCTGCGCCCGCAGCGTCATCGCGCCGCGCCGCGTTTCCGCGGTGACCCAGTCGCCGTCGGCGATCCCCGCCTTGGCGGCGAGCCGCGGGTGCATCTCGATGCGCGGCTCCGCGTACTGCCGCACCAGCGGACCGATGCGCCGCGTCTGCGTTCCCGACAGGAACTGGCTGACCACACGACCCGTCGTCAGGTAGATCGGAAACTCGTCGTCTGCGTCGTCGACGGGCGTCCGGTATTCCGCGACGTTGAAGCGCGCGCGGCCGTCGGGAAAGTAGAACGGTCCGTTCCCCCTGGCGACCGGGTTGTAGCTCCCCCGCTCGAACAGCCGGGGCGTGCCGGCGTGGTCGATCGGCTCGCCGGTGCGCGGGTCTTCGCTGTAGCAGGGCCAGAACACACCGAGCCGTTCCGTGATCTTTTCGTAGGTGACGCCCGAGTAGTCGGCGACGCCCCCCTTGCTGGCGAGGCGCAGCTCTTCGAAGATCTCGCGCGGCTCGCCGAACGTGAAACCCTTCGGCCGGCCCAGCGCGGCGGCGAGATCCTGGATGATGCGCCAGTCCTGGCGCGCCTCCCCCGGGCACGCGACCGCCTGGTTGATTTTGATGATGCGCCCCTCGACCTGGGTGACGGTCCCCTCGTCTTCTTCCTGCAGGCTTCCCGGCAGCACGATGTCGGCGTGCCACGCGGTGTCGTTCAGGAAGAAGTCGATCGCGGCAAAGAACTCGAGCTTCTCGAGGCAGCGGGTCACGAAGCTGTTGTCCGGCAGCGAGACCTTGGGATTGAAGCAGATCGACAGCAGCGCCTTGATCTCGCCGCGATCGATCTTGCGGAACAGCTCGTAGGCGTCGACGCCCGGACCGGGCATCTCCTTTTCGTCGATCCCCCACACGCCGGCGATGTACTCGCGGTGCGCCGGGTTGGTGATGTCCCGCCATCCGGGAAGCTGGTCGCACTTCTGACCGTGCTCGCGCCCGCCCTGTCCGTTGGCCTGTCCGACGATGGTGCCGTAGCCGCTCTTGGGTTTGCCGATGCGGCCGGACGCGAGCACGAGGTTGATCGTGCCCAGCGCGTTCTGCACTCCGTTCGAGTGGTGCTCGATGCCGCGGGCGTGGAAGAGGAAGCTCGTCCGGGCCGTGCCCCACCATTCGGCTGCCTGCAGCAGCGCCCGCTGCGGCACGCCGGTCACCTCCGCGGTGCGCGCCAGCGTCCACTCGCGGCAGTATTCGGCGACCGCCTCGAAGCCGGACGTGCAGTCCCGGATGAACCCGTGATCGAGCCAGTCGCGCTCGATCATGATCTGCAGCACGCCGGCAAAGAGCGCCGCGTCCCGGCCGGGCTTCACCGGCAGGTACAGGTCGCAGGTGCGCGCCACCGGGGTGATGCGCGGGTCCTGGACGATGATCTTCGCTCCCTGCTCGCGCGCCTGCCAGATGTAGTTGGTGGTGATCGGCGAACACTCCGCGACGTTCGACCCGGCGACCCAGATGACCTCGGTGCCGACCATGTCGGACCACGGGTTCGTCGTCCGGTCGATGCCGAACGCCTTCTTGTTCGCCGCGCCGGCGCTGACCATGCAGAGCCGGCCGTTGTAATCGATGAACGGGGTCTTGAGGCAGACGCGCGCGAACTTGCCGAGCAGGTACGTCTTTTCCGTGGTCAGGCTGGCGCCGCCCAGCACGGCGACCGACCCCGCCCCGTAGGCCTGCTGGATCCGCGCGATCTCGGAGGCGGTGCGGGCGATCGCCTCGCTGTACGGCAGCGCGGCGAACCCGCCGGGCGCCGACGTGTCGCGGCGCAACGCCGTCGTCAAGCGGTCGGGATGGGAGCCTTGCAGGTAGCGCTTCACGCCTTTCGGGCAGAGCATCCCGCGGTTGAACGGGAATTCCTCCCACGGCTCGAACCCGATCACCTGCTCGTTGCGGACCTTCAGCTGGATGCCGCACTGCTGTCCGCAGAAACAGCAGTGGGTCTTCACCAGGCGCTCGGGCTCGATGCTCGTCGACAGGCGATCGCCCGTCATCGACGAGAGGTGCGGGCCGAACCGTTCGATGATGCGTAGAGGGGTAACCGGAACCTGCGCCACTGCCCTAACCTGCCTCTCCCGGGTCGAGGTATCGACGCCACAGTGCGCCTTGCGCGAGCCCGAAGAGCGCACGGCGGCAGCGAGGACACACGTCCTGGTAATGGCCGCCGCCCGACAGCTCGTACCGGAACCCCAGCTCGCGTTCGACTTCGGTGAGATCGCGGATCATCGGCACCGAGGCAAACGGCTGCGCGCAGCGCCGGCATCGCGCCTGGGCCTGTTCCCGTCCGGCGTCCTTGTAGAAGCCGACGCCGAGCTGCGCCGGCCGCTGGAAGACGTGAAACAGCTTGCCGAACGGCAGCCAGAGCAGCGTCACGATCACCGTCGCCGCATGCAGGATGGCGAGGAAGTCGTAGGCGTAACCGCGCATCCACGTGTAGCTGGCGGTGAGCAGCAGCCCGGTGACGCTGATGGCAAACAGGAGCAGCAACGGCAGCATGTCCTGGCCGAACTGCTGTACGGCGACCGCGCCGTGGTCGATCATCCGTCGTCTGAAGGCGAGCATCACTCCCGCGATCACCAGGAACGCCGACCAGACCAGCCCGTGAAACACGACGAAGGCGATCACCGATTCGACGGGGAAATCCTGGACGGGAAACCCGAACATGAACGTGCGGTAGGTGTGGAGCGCGCCCGGCACGGTTTCGAAGTGAATCCAGCCCCACACCAGCGGGAACGTGATCGCCGCGGCGAGCACGCAGCCCCACATGATCAGCCAGTGCGCGAGACCGCGCAGGCGGCCGCGCCGGAAGATGTAGGCATTGGCGGCGAACTCGACGATCGCGCGGCGGCCGAGACTCACGGCGTTCCGCGCCACGCGCGGGCGTGAGAAGAACGCCTGCCATCCGCGGCGCCAGTACATGCGCGTCGGCGGACGATGCAGCCACATCGCGTAGCGGTAGCTGATGCCGAAGGCGGCAAACAGCGTGGCGAAGGTGTAGCCGACGAGCGCCGCGTCGAAGTGCTGCAGGTTGCGCGAGCCGACGACGATCGTCGCGGCGAGGCCGGCGGTGACCAGCGTCGCCCACGCGCCCGCGCGCACCCGCTCCAGTCCCTGACGGGCGGCGACCGGCAGCGCCCGCGTCCATTCGACGTCGCCTGGACGGAACACGCGCTCGTTGACCGCCCGCAGTCCGATCGCCGTCGCCGACAGCAGCAGGAAGCCCGGCCAGATCACGCCGAAGCGATCGCTGAACAGGCCGAGCAGCAGCGGCGGAAAGAAGCCGCCGATGCCGCCGAGGGCGCCGACCAGACCGGTGACCGTGCCGGTCTCCTTCGGGAACTGCTCGGGAACGAGCTTGAACACCGCCCCGTTGCCGACGCCCATCAGCAACGCGCACGCCAGGGCGCCGACGGTGAACGGCACCATCGACGGCCACGTGAGCAGCAGCGCGAAGATGCCGACGCCACCGAACACCCACGACAGCACCTGCGCGCCGCCGATCCGGTCGGCGAGCCACCCGCCCGCCGGGCGCACCAGCGTCGCCAGCACGACGAAGCCGGCGGCGCGGAAGCCGGCGTCCGCGGGCGCGAGGCCGAACTGCACGCGCAGCAGCGTCGGCAGGTAGATGGAGAACGCGACGAAGCCGCCGAAGGTGAGGAAATAGAACGCGCCGAGCACCCACGCCCGCGGCGCGGTGCGCAGCACGGCGAGCATGGCGCCGACACCTGCCGGACGCGACGCATGGACCGGATTTCGCGCCAGCGTCACGAACACCAGCGCCCAGATCAGCAGCAGCGCGCTGGTGCCGCGGAAGACGGCTTCCCAGCCCCAGCGCGCCGCGACCAGCGGACCGATGAACACCGCGAGGGACTGGCCGAGCGTGCCGAGGCCGTAGATGCCGAGCGCCGTCCCCTGCTGCGCGCGCGGCGACCAGCGCGAGACGAACGCCGCGCCGACGGCGAACGACGATCCGGCCACGCCGACCAGGAAGGCGGCGACCAGCAGCGCGCGATAGCTGCCGGTCAGCGGCACGATGAAGGCGGCCAGCGCGGAGAACGCGAGCAGCGCGCTGAACACCGCGCGACCGCCAAACCGATCCGTGAGCATGCCCATCGGCAGCCGCGCCAGCGAGCCGAGGAGAACGGGGACGGCCACGAGCAGCGCGGTCTGCGACCCGCTCAGGTGGTAGAGCGACGCGAAGGCCGGCGCCAGACCGCCAATCAGACCCCAGGCGGCGAAACAGAGCGCAAAGGAAACACTGGCGAGAGTGAGCGCCCGCGTGGGCGACGGCGTTCGAAGCGGCTGAGGCGACACGGGCGGCATGTGGCGTCAGCGAGAGAGGACACGCATTCTGCGAGTCTAGTTTGTGGCGAGGATCCGACCAACTGTCAAGCGGGTCAGTAGCCGGGAGAGCCGCTGCGCCGGCGGCGTCAGGACGCGGCGGCCGCGCGCCGGATGCGGTGGCGGAAGAGCGGCCGCGCCGCGACGCGCAGCGTCCGCCGCCACGCCTCGTAGGCGTAGAAGCCCGGTGTCCGCGGCGCGAGCAGCGCCGCATCGTCCGGCGTCACCACCAGGCTGACCTCGATGTTCGGCGCCACGCCGATCGGGATCCGATGGCGGCGGCAGGCTTCGTACATCGCCGCCATCACGGCGCGCATGTCTTCGTAGGCGGGCGACTGCCAGCCGGACAACTGCGACCCGGCGGTCGGCCGGAAGATGCAGACGGTGGGAAACGCTCCGCGCTCGGCGATCCGTTCGATGCCGGCGAGGGTCTGTGCGATCGGCTCGATGCCGGCGATGAGCTCGCCGGAAACGGCGCCGCGCGGCAGCCGCGCCGCGCAGTGATCCATGGCCTGAAAGAAGAGGTCCTGGCCAAGCGTTCGGGCCTTGCCGGGACAGATCTCCGCGAACCACGACGGATCGATGAACTCGATGCAGAACGAGAAATGATCGACGCCGAGCGCGATCAGGCGGTCGTACCGCCACAGCTCGCGCTCCGGCGCGAGCTGCACGCCGACGAGCAGCCCGACCTGCTGCTTGATCGCCCGGACGAACGGCTCGATGAACTCGAGCGCATGGCCGCCCTGAAACCCGCCGTTGAGATGTACGAACGTCACGCCGGACTCGCGTTTCGCGGCCCGGCAGGTTTCCACGACTTCCTCGACCGTCTTCGCCGCGGCTTCCGCGTCGCCGACGTTCCGGCCGGTCGTGCAGAACCGGCACTCGAGGTTCGATCGCCAGAAGTCGCAGACGGGGTTGACGTAGATCCCGAGGTACGTGCCCTGCAGGACGCCGATCCGGCCCATCGGCGTGCCGCGGGAGGTTTCCCACGCGTACCATTCCGGCGCCTCGGGCAGCCGCACCGGGTAGCGCTCGCCGCTGCGTTCGTCGACGATGGTGTGCCCCGCGTCGCCGCTGTGCAGCACGTACGGCGACGACCGGGCGAAGGACTCGACCACCGGCGCGTTCATCCAGATCGCCGGCTTCAGGCGCGAGCCGGTCGGCAGCACCAGCTCGAGACCGGAGCCCAGGCCGGCGCGGGTGCGCTTGATGCGCTGCGCGTCACCCTCGGTGCTCGGGGACAGCCGGATGCCGCGGCAGAACAGATCGATCTCGAGCTCGCAGGCGTTCAGCGGCATGACCGTCAGTATCCGGCGCGCTCGCACGCGGCGGTATGACGCCCATCATATCCCCCGCCGGAGCCTTTGTCCGTCGGCCGAGCGGGGCCGCCGCGCGGAAGGCGTGGCGCAGGATGATGGCCGCTTGCGCCGAATCGAGCAGCGTGGCGGCCAGCAGCGACCACGCGGCCGCGCGCACGAACGGAACGGCGTCGAACGCCAGCCCGCCGGCGAGCGCCGGCACCCCGAACAGCCAGAGCACGAACACGAGCTCCTGCCCGCCGCGCCAGGGCATCTCGTGCGGCGACGGCACCGGGGACACGCCCCCGGATCTCGCCGATGCCCAGTACCACGCAAAGAGCGGCAGCAGCCGGCCTTTCATCGCCACGACCATCTGCGACAGGAAGCCGACGAGTCCGAACACGCCGTAGGCAATCGCCACCCGCAGCGTCTGCGGCGACAGTTCGGCGACCGACAGCCACAACCCGAGCCCGCAGGCGATGGCGAGCGAGGCGCCGGCGGCGACGGCGTGAAGAACGGTGGTCTCAGGCACCGGGATCGCCGGGGGGCGCGGCCGAGGATGCCGCACCATCCAGATTCCATGGCCGAGGAACGTCGCGAACCCGGCGACGATCATCACGGCGAAGATCCACGACACCGGCGCCCGCAGCAGCAGCGCGACGAAGAGTCCGAGCGCGCCCGCCTGGAGCAGCACCGCGGTCGCCCACAGCGACCGCCCCGCCGGCATCTGCGACGGCAGCACCATCGGCAGCAGACGGTACGCCACGCCGACGACCATCATCGCCGCCCACCCGACTGCCGCGAGGTGGGCGTGCGCGAACACGTTGTTCAGCACGAAGCCGGGAAGGAACGGGTGCACCTTGTTGATGCCGAGCAGAACGCCCATGACCGCCGCGCCGGCGATGTTCACGAACGCCAGGAGGATGTGGGTGCGCACCGCGGCCGGTATCGGCGCGCGCCAGAGCGGCGGAGCCACGCGGATCCCCACCGCGGCGATTCCGATCGTCACCATCGCGGCCGACCAGGCCATGCCGCGGTACTCGACGATCCAGAAGTGCGCCACCATGCCCGTCACGCCGATCCACACGAAGGCGGCCGCGGTGTAGTCGAGCCATCCGGCGCGGAACCACGTGCGCAGGGCCGCCGGTCCGACGATGTAGAGCGCGCCGAGAATCGACGCGGTGATCCATCCCAGCGTGACGAGATGGACGATCGCCAGCATGCGCGAGTGATAGAAGAATCCCGTCGCGGCAGCCGGATCGAGCGCGACGCCGCCGAACGCGAGCGCCAGCGCGACGTGGGCCGGCGCGAGATACAGCAGGCACAGCAGGAGCGGAGGCCGTGGGGTCACGCGGAGCGCTCGGAGGAGGACCGCGATCCTTTGTCGCGATCGGCGAAGTCGAGCCAGTCGTCGCCGAACAGCTCGATCGGGTGCAGCGTTCGGATCGTTCCGTTGCCGCAGGCGAGGTCGTCCGCGGCGCAGTAGCGGTCGCAGCCCCAGCACGTGCGCTCCGGGTGCGCCGGCTTGAGCGGGATTTTCGGCGGCTTCATCGCGTGCCTCCGGCGAACCGGAAGGCCGCCTCGAAGATCACGGGAACGTTCCCGGTGCGGAGCGATCCCGGACGCGGCGCATTGTGCTCCGTGAGCGGCACGGCGGCATCGGGCACGAAACCCGCGGCCGCCAGTTCTGAGACGAGCTCCTCCGCCGTGAGGAAGCACTGCGGCTCCCCCGAGAAGCCGGTGAAGACGAACGCTTCGCCGGTCACCGGCCGCGCCGGCTCGGGCAGCGTCCGGCGCGAGAACGTGAACACGAACAGCGCCGCGCCGGGCCGGACGACGCGGGCCGCCTCGCGCAGCCCGCGGCGAAACTCGGCGGCGGATCGCGCCAGGTTCCAGATGCCGTGTGCGATCACCAGATCGGCGCAGCCGCTCGCGACCGGCAGCGCGTCCATCGGCGCGACCGCCAGCTGCACGCGGGCCGATAACCCGTCGGCCGCGACGCGCTCGCCCGCGGCGTCGATCATCGGACGCGATAGATCGATGCCGACGATGCTCCAGCCTTGTTGGGCGAGCGGAACGAGATTGCGGCCGGCGCCGCATCCCAGGTCGACGGCAGTGGAGGCGCCGCGGCGGCGTTCCGCGGCGGCATAGCTCATCAGCGTCTGATTCGGCGGGGAATCCGCGAATCCCGCGACCGTTCCGGGACTGCTCCAGTTCGATCCTTTCAGGGGATCCATGCAGCGAGTATGAACGGGCCGGTGCGCGGTGCGTATGACGCCCGTCATGGCAGTGTTTCCAGCGCTCCGCTACCTGGTCAGCTCGAGAATTCCTGGCGGTTCCCGCCCGAACGCGCGTACACTGACGATGCGAGCGCGCCGCGTTCGCCTCCAGCTTCGAGTGTCGTTGCCCGTAACGGGCGAGCCACCTCACCCAGGTTGCCGTACCAACAGCGCACCTTGTCATGAGGCATGGCCGATGGCCGAGGATCGTCCGTACGACGCCGTGTATGAATCCGCCATGCTCTCGATCAGCGGCGAGCAGCAGCGCGCCCTGAACGATCGCAGCGCCGACCTTCGCGCCCAAGCCGCCGACGCGGTGACCAAGAGCCGCAAGCTGCGGGCGCAATGCGCCACGCTCCGCGAGATCATGGCGGACGCGCGCGCGCGGCGGGACCATCCGGCGCCGGCGCGCCCCAGGGGCGGCGGCACGCGCCCGAAGCCCGCCTAGACCCAGCCGGCCGTCCCCCACTGGAAAATTCCCGGCGCTGCGGAATTATCCGCGGCGGGCGCTCCCCTCAGTCGCGACTTCGGCGCGAAAACCAGCACCCCGTGCCTGGCATGCAAACGGCACGGCGCGCTGCCGGAGGAACGCTCATGAAACGCCTCACGATATTCGCCGTGCTCGTCCTTCTCATGGTGTCTGTGTCCGGGCTCCGCGCGGCGCGGGACGGATCGCTGTCCGCGGAACCCGCGGCCGCGTTGAAGGCACAGATGGAACAACAGAAGATGGAGGCGTTCGCCGCGCGCGATCCGGACGAACCAGGCCGGTACGTGGCCGTCCTCTACGTCCCTGGAATCCAGTTCCTCGTCATCAGCGCCCCGTATCCCGCACCCGCCCTGATCGACAAGAAGATTGCCGCTCGCCAGTACATGGACGTCTACGTCGACATGCAGGCGGTCGGCGACCGCACCGGGCATTTCTTCGTCGAAGACATGGCGGCGGACGGCATCCGGCCCGAATCCGACTCGGAGCAGGTCGGCGACACGACGACGGCGAACGGCGGGAAGTCCACGGTGTTCAACGGCAAATGGGAGCTGCAGCAGCTCACCCAGGAGGAGTACACCGCGAGGCTCAAGCGTGACGATCAGCGCTATGCCCGGATGCTCAAGGTGCTGAGCGCCGCCCTGGCCCGCGGAATTACCGTCCCATGACGGCCGGCGGCAGACGTCTCGATGCCCTGTCCCCTGGCGAGTGATCCCGTCAGCAGCGATCCGCCGCCGCTGCGCCTGCGTGCTCACCCGCTGCGGATCGCGCTCGTCGGCAACCCGAACGTCGGCAAGAGCGTCATCTTCGGCCGGCTGACGGGCCGCTACGCGACGGTCTCGAATTATCCCGGCACGACCGTCGCGATCACCAAGGGCCGCGCCCTGATCGGCGCCGAGGTCTGCGACGTCATCGACACGCCGGGTGTCAACATGCTCGCCGGCGCGCTCTCCGAAGACGAGCGGATCACCCGGCGCGTTCTCGCCGAAGGCGGCGCCGAACTCATCGTGCAGGTCGCCGACGCGCGGAATCTCCGCCGCGCGCTGATGCTCACGTCGCATCTCGCGGAGCTCGGCCTGCCGATGGTCCTCGTGCTCAACATGCTGGACGAGGCCCGGGCACGCGGCGTGTCGATCGACGCCGGAGGTCTCTCGAGCTGCCTGGGCGTGCCGGTCGTCGAGGCCGTCGCCCCGGAAGGGCGCGGCATGCGCGAATTGCGGGAAGCGCTGCCCGCGGCGGCGATCGTCCGCGCCGCGCATCAGGGCGGACCCGACCATGCGCGCTGGGCCGACCGCACGGCCTCGGCGTACCGGCGGATCACGCCGGTGTCGCTCGGCAGGTTTCAGGAGTGGCTTGGCCGCGCGGTACGCCAGCCGCTCACCGGCCTGCCCATCCTCGCGCTCGTCCTGTACCTGACGTATCAGTTCGTCGGCGTGTTTGGAGCGCAGACCATCGTCGGCATCCTCGAAGAGGATCTGTTCGAGGCGCACGTCACGCCGGCGGTGCGCGGCGCGGTGGCGCACGTCCCCGTCGCGCTCGTCAGGGACTTTCTGGTGGGCGACTTCGGTCTCGTCTCGATGGGGCTCACCTACGCCATCGCCATCGTCCTTCCCGTCGTCGCCACATTCTTTCTGATCTTCGGGGCGCTGGAAGACAGCGGCTACGTGCCCCGGCTGGCGATCTTCAGCGACCACCTGTTTCGCGCGATGGGGCTCAACGGCAAGGCGGTTCTCCCGATGGTGCTGGGGCTCGGATGCGACACCATGGCGACGATGACGACGCGCATCCTGGGCACGCCGAAAGAACGGCTGATTGCGATCACGCTGCTCGCGCTCGGCGTGCCGTGTTCAGCGCAGCTCGCGACGATCATGGGGATTCTCGGCGGCATCTCGGTGGCGGCCCTGCTGACGCTGTTCGGGGTCGTGCTCCTGCAGATGCTGCTGGTTGGTCTGCTCGCGGCGCGGGCCCTGCCGGGAGATCGGTCGGAGTTCATCCTCGAGCTGCCCCCGCTGCGCATCCCGCGTATCAGGAACCTCATCACCAAGACGCTGCTGCGTGTCCGCTGGTATCTGGGAGAAGCGGTACCGCTGTTCCTCGCCGGAACCGCGATCCTGTTCGTGATGGACCGCGTGGGTGCGCTCGCCGCGATTTCCGCCGCGGCCCGGCCGCTCGTCAGCGGTGCGCTCGGGCTGCCGAGCGACGCCGCTCCGGTGTTCGTGATGGGATTCCTGCGCCGCGATTACGGCGCGGCTGGACTCTTCCACATGGCGCGGGAGGGGACGCTCACCGGCAGCCAGTCGCTCGTCGCGCTGACGGTGATGACGCTGTTCGTGCCCTGCCTGGCCAACCTGCTGATGATCATTCGAGAGCGCGGGATACGCGTCGGACTGGCGATTCTCGTCACCGTCACCGTCATCGCCCTGTCCACCGGCGCTGCCATGAACGCGGCGCTCTCGGCGTTGCGCATCCGCTTCTGACGATGAGCCGGGAAGCACCATGACGCACGTTCCGCTTGCCTCGCTGCGGCCGGGGGCGCACGGCCGGGTCGCCCGCCTGAGGCGCGATCTCACCGCCCGGGCGGACCGGCTGGCGGCGCTGGGCGTGACCCCCGGCGCGCGGGTCCGCGTGCTGCAGACGTTTCCGCTCATTGTCTTCGAATGCGATCAGACGGAACTGGCGGTCGAGCGGGCGCTCGCGCGGGGGGTGATGATCGAGGTCGGCGCGATCGAGGACGGCTGATGGGCGTATCATGGGCCGCATGGCTCCACGGGGCCGCGCGCGCCTCGCCGTCCTTGCCGGCGTCGTCGTTCTCACGGCCGCGGTGAACCTGCGCCCCGGGCTGCATGCGAGACGTCCGCCCCACGTCGACCTCGTCGAAACCTACTGTCTTTCCTGCCACGACACCGACAAGAAAAAGGGAGATCTCGCCCTCGACGCGGTGATGACCGGCACGATTGCCGACCATCCGGAGGTGTGGGAGAAGGTCGTGCGCAAGCTGCGCGCGAGGCAGATGCCGCCGATCGGGAAGGATCGCCCGACCGAAGCGGCGTATGACGCGGTCGTCGCGTCGCTCGAGACCGCCCTCGACGCCGCCGCGAAGGCGCGGCCGGATCCCGGCCGGCCGGCGACGATCCGCCGGCTGACGCGGACGGAGTACCAGAACGCGATCCGCGACCTGCTCGCCGTCGACATCGACGCGGCGGCGTTGCTGCCGGCCGACGAATCCAGCTATGGATTCGACAACGTCACCGTCGGCACGCTCACGCCGACCCTGCTCGATCGCTACCTGTCGGCGGCGGAGAAGATCGGCCGGCTCGCCGTGGGGCGCGCCGGACGCTCCCCTGGCGGCGAGACGATACGGATCCCGGCGGAGCTGACGCAGGAAGAACACATCGAGGGGCTGCCGATCGGCACCCGCGGCGGCGCGCTGATCAACTACACCTTTCCGCTCGACGGTGAGTACGAGATCCAGGTCCGGTTGATGCGGGATCGCGACGAACACGTCGAGGGGCTCAGCGAAGCACACGACCTCGAAGTGCTGGTCGATCGCCAGCGCGTGCAGCTCTTCACGGTCAGCCCGCCGCAGCGGCAGCCCGGCCTGCCCGAGACCGAGCAGCCGTCGCATGAGAGCGTCGACCGCCACCTCACGGTTCGCCTTGCGGTGACCGCCGGTCCGCATGCGGTTGGCGTCGCGTTCCCGAAGAAGCCGTCGGTCCTGCTGGAAACACCGCGGCAGCCGTACCAGACGCATTTCAATTTCTATCGGCATCCGCGCGTGCAGCCGGCGATCTACTCGGTCTCGATTCTCGGGCCGTTCACCGCGAAGGGCCCGGGTGAGACCCCCAGCCGCCGCCGCATCTTCGTTTCCCGGTCGCCGGAGCAGATCTTCGGCGCGCTGATGCGCCGAGCGTATCGCCGGCCGGTGACCAGCGCGGACCTGCGCGGCCCGATGACGCTGTATCGGAGCGCGCGCGGCGACGGCGACGGCGACGGCGACTTCGAGGCGGGCATCGAAGCGGGTCTCGCCGCCATCCTGGTCAGCCCGGAGTTCCTGTTCCGCGTCGAGCGCGATCCCGCCGGCATCCCGGCCAATACGCCGTACCGGATTCCGGATCTCGAGCTGGCATCGCGGCTGTCGTTCTTCTTGTGGAGCAGCATTCCCGACGAGGCGCTGCTGCGTGCGGCCGCCCGCGGCACGCTGCACCAGCCCGCGGTGCTGGAGACGCAGGTCCGGCGTATGCTCGCGGACCCGCGATCGCGCGCCCTGGTGACCAACTTCGCGGCGCAGTGGCTGCACCTGGTGAACCTCGAGTCGGTCACGCCGGACATGCGGCTCTTCCCGGATTTCGACAACAACCTGAAGCAGGCGTTCCGGCGCGAGACGGAGCTGTTCTTCGAGAGCGTCCTGCGCGAAGATCGCAGCGCTCTGGATCTCCTGACTGCCAGGTACACGTTCCTGAACCAGCGGCTGGCCAGGCACTATGGCATCCCGCACGTGTATGGCAGCCGCTTCCGCCGGGTCGCGCTGCCGGCCGACACCTGGCGCGGCGGCCTGCTGCGCCACGGCAGCCTGCTGACGGTGACCTCCTACGCGACGCGCACGTCGCCGGTGCTGCGCGGCAAGTTCGTGCTCGACACGCTGCTCGGCGTGCCGCCTCCACCGCCGCTGCCCGACGTGCCGGCGCTGAAGGACAACACCGTCGACGGGCGCCTGTCGGTCCGCGAGCGGATCGCCGAACACCGGCGCAACGCGCAGTGCGCCCCCTGCCACAACCTGATGGATCCGATCGGCCTCGCGCTCGAGCGCTTCGATGCGGTCGGACGGCGCCGCGCCGCGGAAGCAGGATCGCCGATCGACGTCGCCGGCAGCCTTCCCGACGGCACCAGGTTCACTGACGTGGACGGCCTCGAGGCGGCGCTCGTCCGCCGGCCGGAGCTCTTCGTCGGCACGCTCGCCGAGAAGCTCCACACTTACGCGCTCGGGCGGGGCGTCGAATACTACGACGCCCCGGCGATTCGGTCGATCGTCCGCGCCGCGCGCGCGCAGAATTACCGGATGTCGTCGATCGTCCTCGGCGTCGTGAAGAGCCCGTCTTTCCAGATGAGGAAGTCCAGATGATCATCCCGAAGCCAGCGCTGCCCCGCCGCACGTTCCTTCGCGGCATGGGGGCCGCCCTTGCCCTGCCGCTGCTCGACGCTATGGTGCCGTCCCGGTGGACGACGACGGCGCTGGCGAAGAGCGCCGCCGGTCCGGTCCGCCGCCTCGGCTTCGTCTACATGCCGATGGGCTGCGATCTGCCGCGCTGGACGCCGCCGGGCGCGACGCTCGCCGACCTGTCGCCCACGCTGCAGTCGCTGCGGCCGTTCGTCGATCAGCTCACCGTCCTGTCGAACATGGAGCTGAAGAACGCCTACCCCGGCACGCACGCCACCTCGAACGCGGCGTTCCTCAGCGCCGCGAAGGCGAAGTGGACCGAGAGCACCGACTACTACCTGGGGACGACCGTCGACCAGATCGCGGCGAAACAGCTCGGCGAGCAGACGCTGCTGCCGTCGCTGGAGCTGTCGATGGATCTGATCCAGATGGTCGGCCAGTGCGACAACGGCTACGCCTGCGTGTATCAGAACAATCTGTCCTGGTCGTCGCCGACGACGCCGCTGCCGGCGGAGGCGCATCCGCGCGTGGTCTTCGAACGGCTGTTCGGCGACGGCGGATCGCCCGCCGATCGGCGCGCCGCGCTGCGCCGGCGCGCCAGCCTGCTCGACTGGGTCCGCGACGACATCTCGCGGCTGCAGACCACGCTCGGCGCGGAGGATCGCGCGCGCGTCGGCGAGTACCTGCAGACCGTTCGCGAAGTGGAGCGCCGCATCCAGAAGGCGGAGGCAGCCACGCCCGACGACCAGCTGCCGGATCTCGATCGTCCCGTCGGCGTCCCGGCGTCATATGCGGATCACGCCAGGCTGATGTTCGACCTGCAGGTGCTGGCGATGCAGGCCGACGTGACGCGCGTGATCACGTTCCAGCTCGCGCGGGAAACGAGCAACCGCACCTATCCGGAGATCGGCGTGCCCGATCCGCACCATCCGCTGACCCACCACGGCAACGATCCGGACAAGGTCGCGCGGATGGCGAAGATCAACGCCTTCCACGTCTCGCTGTTCGCCTACTATCTCGACAAGCTGAAATCGACGCGCGACGGCGACGGCACGCTGCTCGATCATTCGCTGATTCTCTACGGCAGCGGGATGGGCGATCCCAACATCCACGACCACATCAACCTGCCGACGATCGTCGCCGGCGGCGCGGGCGGCCGGTTCAAGGGCGGGCGCCACATCAAGTATGCGGAGCCGACGCCCCTCGCCAACCTGCACCTGACGCTCCTCGACCGCGTCGGCGTGCGGATGGACGCCTTTGCCGACAGCAAGGGAAAGCTCGATGAACTGCTGGCGTTGTAGTCGAGTCGCCGCCGCCGTCCTGTTGGCGTGTGCGAGCCCGGCTGCGGTGGGGGCGCGCGTCCCGGCCGCCGACACGCGCAGCGCGGAAACGGCCCTGGCCGATGCCGCCGAGGCAAAGGACTGGGCGCGGGTTGCGGCGCTGCTCGAACAGCGCGTCAGCGTCGCGGCACCCCAGCCCGACGGCATGACGGCGCTGCACTGGGCCGTCTATCACGACGATCGCCGCACGGTGGACCGGCTGCTTCGCGCCGGCGCCAGGGTGAACGCGGCGAGCCGGTACGGCGTGACGCCGCTCTCGCTCGCCTGCACGAACGGCAGCGGCGCGATCGTGGACGCGCTGATCAAGGCCGGCGCCGACCCGAATGCCGCGCTGCCTGGCGGCGAGACGCCGCTGATGACGGCGGCGAGGACCGGGTCCGCCGGCGCCGTGAAGGCGCTGCTCGCCAACGGCGCGCGCGTCGACGCGGCAGACGAACGCCGCGGCCAGACGGCACTGATGTGGGCGGCCGCCGAAGGGCATGCCGCGATCGTCGAGGACTTGATTGAAGCGGGCGCCGACGTGAAGCGGCGCGTCCCGTCCGGGTTCACGCCGCTGTTCTTCGCCGCCCGCGAAGGGCGCCTCGAGGCCGCGCGCGCGCTCCTCGCCGCCGGCGCCGACGTGAACGACGCGATCCCCGCAGGGCGCCGGCGCGGGTACGGCGGCCGCCTGCCGCCGGCGGGAGCGACGCCGCTGCTGATTGCCGTGACCAACGCGCACTACGAGCTCGCGTCGTTCCTGCTCGACTCGGGCGCCAATCCCAATGCGGATCTGCCCGGGTACACCGTCCTGCACGCGATCACCGCCGTGCGCAAGCCCGGCGTCGGCGACAACGATCCGCCGCCGGACGGCTCGGGCGCGATGAGCAGCATCGAATTCGTGAAGACGCTGATCGCGCGCGGCGCCAACGTGAACGCGCGAATGACGAAGAAGGCGAATCTGAACAACACGCGGTCCAACGAGATCGGCGCGACGCCGTTCTGGCTCGCGTCGCTCACCGCCGATGTCGAGTTGATGCAGACGCTCGCCGCGCTCGGCGCCGACACGACGCTGACCAACGTGGAGAACAGCACGGCGCTGATGGCCTGTGCCGGGCTCGGCACGCGGTCTCCCGGCGAGGACGCCGGCACCGAGCCGGAGGTGCTCCAGGCCGTGCAGCTGCTCCTCGATCTCGGCGCCGACATCAACGCCGTGGACAAGAACGGCGAGACCGCGATGCACGCCGCGGCCTACAAGAACCTGCCGAAGGTCGTCAAGCTCCTGGCCGCGAAGGGGGCCAGGATTGCCGTCTGGAACAAGGATGACAAGTTCGGCTGGACGCCGCTCGCGATTGCGGTGGGCTACCGGTTCGGCAACTTCAAGCCGTCGCCGGAGACCGAAGCGGCGATTCGCGAGGTGATGATCGCGGCCGGCGTGACGCCGCCGAAGGTGATTGTCGCCAGGACCCAGCAGATCTACTGAGGCTTCGCCAGCCGGCCCGGCACATCCCGCGCCGCCTACCGCACTTCAGGCACGTGGGGCTGCCGCGCCGTGGGCCGCGGCGCCTCGCCCGTGATCGACTTGAACTCGTCGCGGGAAAGGTTCAGCTTGTCGCCGCTCGGCATCTGCAGTACCGCGTAGGCATCGCCATCCTCCTGCGGCAGCACGCGAACGCTGACAATCTGGTCTTCGTTGAGGAAGAGACCCGGCTTGATCTCGGTCAGCTTCATCGTCCCAGCCTTTCGCTCCGGGCGCGGCGTCACCGGCGCGGGACGTGCGGAGGGCCTGCGCCCACGGTTGGGTTCAGTCTTCCCGCTGCTCGCGGTAGTCGAGCGTGAGCGCGGGCTTGAACTCGTTGCGGCTCCTGCTGAGCGGCAGCGGAACGAGAGCGATCCGGTGCCCGCCGCCAGTACTACGCGGATCTCATCGCCAACGGCCTGATCGCCAAGGAGCAGGCGTACCAGAACCTGACCGGCGTCTCGATGACCACCCGCGCCGCCGGCAACGTGGTCGAAGCGGTCGGCCAGGTGATGAACCTGATCCCCGACAACACGACCGGCGTCGCCGGCATCGCGTCGACACCCGTGTCGGTCTCCCAGATGCCGATCGGCACCAAGCTGGCGCACGCCTTTGCCGCGGCGGCACGGATCCTCTACACCGTCGCCGACATCAACGGCACGCAGGCCGGGCTGTCGCTCACCGAGGGCGGCTGGGATCGCCGCGAGGCGGACTGGATCTTCCAGGTGACGGTCCTCGACATCGAGATCGAGCAGATCGAGCGGCAGGTCCTCGGCGCCGAACGGCGGCGCCATGCTGCGCCAGGCGAGCTGGAACGTCGCGTCGTGCCTGCTTCCCGGCGCGGGACTGCGGTTCTTCGACTGGCGGCAGGACTTCTCCGACGCGTGGCAGCGCTTCAGGGCGGCGGTCCCGGTCGGCGGAGCGGCGCGACTGCACGCGGGCGCTCACGCTGCGCATGAACCGGGGCAGGTTCCCGTACCTGCCGGGACAGCGGCCGGTGCGGATGCGCCGTGTCGAGCTGTGGTTCGAGGTCCAGAGCTGCCCGGGCGTGCGCAACCACGAGATCGAGTTCGTCCCCGATCGCGACTGCGCGTGCGAGGACGGAACCGAAGCGTGCTGCGAGCGCTACTTCCTGACGTGCGTCGCCAGCGAAGACTGGCCGTGTCTCTTCCACGGCGTCATCGAGTACCCGTTCCCGTATCTGTACGACGAGCGCCAGACCACCATCGGGGACTTCCTGTTCCCGGACTGCGTCGGCGTGGTGCATCGCGCCTACCTGATCTGCTCGTACGAGGCGGGGCCGGCGGAACGCTGCCTGCCGAGATTGCCGCCGTGCGACAGCGATTGCCCGCCGGCGTGCGACATCACGATCGGCAGCGGGGCGGTGTATCGGACGCCGTGCGGGAGCGGACGGCATGAATGAGGCCGCCGTCCGAGGGCGTGTCGGACAAGCTGCTCGGCTTCCTGGCGTGAGGCCGATGACGGGGGACGCGGCCAACACGGCCCACGGCGGCCACCGCTGCCCCCGTCACTGCCGAGTGTGACCAACCACTGAGGAGAGGACACCTCCGCTCGCACTCCGGAGAGCGTTCCCTGTGGCGTTCCGACGTACAGCAGATCAGCGGACCCGCCGAGAGAACGCACCGCCGTCGTCGACAGCTTGGCTGAGCAGTCAACCACCCGCTTCGAACTGCCAGACGATCGGCGGATCCGCCCGCTGAAGACCGATCGAGGAGAACAGGAGGAACGCGACCCACTTCGGCGAGAATGCTGTCCTTGCCACGGCGGCAGGCTCCGCGGAGACGATCCCGCTGGACGCCGGAAGCGTGCAGACGGTCGTGACGAGATGGACGCTCTGTTCGATCCCCGACGTCGCTCGAGCCCTGCGAGAGATTCGGCGTGTCCTGGCTGCTGGCGGCCGTTGCTGTTCGTCGAGCATGGCCGCGCGCCGGAACCCGGCGTCGCCGCGTGGCAGTTGACTGCGCACGGCGGCGTTCTGCGCGCGCAGGCACCGCCCGATGCCCATGACGGTGCCGCCGGTTCCGACGCCCGCGACGAAGGCGCCGGCGGCCCGGCCCGACAACGCAAGCTGTTCGACGATTTCCCGGCCCGTGCTCGTCTCGTGCGCCTGCGGATTGGCGCAGTTGGAGAACTGCGGTGCGCCGCGGTCGATGGCGTCATTCAGCGCGCTCCGACACCGGACGCTGCGACATCGGCGCGGCGGGAATCGGCACGGTGATGGCCGCCAGTTGCTGATACAGCGCGTAGCGCCGGCGCGCGGCCTCCTGCGCGTCGTCGAGGAACGCGTTGAAGCGTCCGGGATCGGTGCGCTCCACCACGCGGAACCGCGATTCGTTGCGCATGTACTCGGCGACGAGCGGTTTCGGCGGTCCGTAATCGAGGTGCATCGGCGGCTCCCCCTTGGCGGCGCGCCGCGGGTCGAAGCGGTACAGCGGCCACACTCCCGAGTCGACCGCGAGCTTCTGCTGGATCGCGCCGTTGGCCATGTCGTAGCCGTGGGCGATGCAGTGGCTGTAGGCGATGATGAGCGACGGGCCGGGGTACGCTTCCGCTTCGAGGAACGCCTGCACGGTCTGGCTCATTTTCGCGCCCAGCGCCACCCGCGCCACGTAGACGTGGCCGTACATGTTGGCGAGCAGGCCGAGGTCCTTCTTTTGCATCGATTTCCCGCCGGCCGCGAACTTGGCGACGGCGCCGAGCGGCGTCGACTTCGACTGCTGGCCGCCGGTGTTCGAGTACACCTCCGTGTCGAGCACGAGCACGTTCATGTCGCGCTGGCTGGCCAGGATGTGGTCGAGGCCGCCGTATCCGATGTCGTACGCCCACCCGTCGCCGCCCACCAGCCAGATGCTCTTCTTCACCAGGTAATCGGCCATTGCCTCGAGCCGCCGCGCCTCCGCCGTGGCGAGCGGCGCGAGCACCTGTCGCAGCGCGCGCACCCGATCCCGCTGCGACCGGATACCGGCTTCCGTGGACTGGTCGGCGCCAAGCAGTTCGTGCGCCAGGCGCTCGCCGATCGCTCCCGCCATCTGCTCGACCAGCGCCCTCGCGGCGCGGGCGTGACTGTCCACGCCGAGCCGCAGGCCCAGTCCGAACTCCGCATTGTCCTCGAACAGCGAGTTGGCCCATGCCGGTCCGCGCCCCTCACGGTTGGTGGTGAAGGGGGTGGTCGGCAGGTTTCCGCCGTAGATTGAGGAGCAGCCGGTCGCGTTCGCCAGCAGGACCCTGTCGCCGAACAACTGTGTGAGCAGCTTGATGTACGGCGTTTCCCCGCAGCCGGCGCACGCGCCTGAGTACTCGAACAGCGGCTCCAGGAACTGCGACAGTTTGTGATCCACTTTCGGCAGGTCGGCGCGCTCGGTGTCGGGCAGGTCGAGGAAGAACGCATAGTTGTCGCGCTCCGCGTCACGAAGCGGCGCCTGCGCGCGCATGTCGATCGCTTTGTGCTGCGGGTTGCCGCGGTCCTTGGCCGGGCAGACGTTGACGCACAACTGGCAGCCGGTGCAGTCCTCGGGCGCGACTTGAATCGTGTAGGCGCGCCCCTTGAACTCGAGGCCCTTGTACGGGACCGACTTGAACGTCGGCGGCGCGCCCGCCCGTGCCCCGTCGTCGTACACTTTGGCCCGGATGGCGGCGTGCGGACAGACCAGCACGCAGTGATTGCACTGAATGCAGATCGCCTGGTCCCACACCGGAATCTCCCCTGCGAGATTCCGCTTCTCCCATTTCGCGGTGCCGACCGGCCACGTGCCGTCCACCGGAAATGCGCTCACCGGCAGCAGGTCCCCCTTCCCCGCCATGAGCATCGACGTCATGCGCTGCACGAAGTCCGGCGCGACCTCCGGCACCAGCCGCGGACGGGCGTGCGCGGCGGTGACGGCAGATGGGATCGGCACCTCGTGCAGGTGCGCGAGCGTCGCGTCGACGGCCGCGAAGTTGCGCCTGACGACGTCCGCGCCGCGCTTGCTGTAGGTCTTCTCGATCGCGTGCTTGATGTGGGCGATGGCCTGCTCGCGCGGCATGAAGCCGGAGATCGCGAAGAAGCAGGTCTGCATCACCGTGTTGATCCTGCCGCCCATCCCGGTCTGCCGCGCCACCTGCGAGGCATCGATGGTGTACAGGCGGATGCGCTTGCCGATCAACTGCTCCTGCACTTCGACCGGCAGGCGATCCCAGACCTCGTCCGCCGCGAAGGGCGCATTCAGCAGGAACACCGCTCCGTCGCCGGCGTGCTCCAGGACGTCGACCCGCTCCAGGAACTCGAATTGATGACAGGCGACGAACCGCGCCTTGGAGATCAGGTAGGGAGAACGGATCGGACGAGGGCTCATCCTGAGGTGTGAAACCGTCGTCGCTCCGGACTTCTTCGAGTCGTAGACGAAATAGCCCTGCACGTGGAGGGCGGTTTCTTCGCCGATGATCTTGATCGAGTTCTTGTTGGCGCCGACCGTGCCGTCGGCGCCGAGGCCGTAGAACACGGCAGTGGTGACATCGGACGGCTCGATGTCGAAGGTGTTGTCGCAGGCGAGCGAGGTATGCGTGACATCGTCGCGGATGCCGACGGTGAAATGATTCTTCGGCCGCGGCTCCCTGAGCGCGTCGAAAACCGCCTTCACCATCCCGGGCGTGAACTCCTTCGACGACAGGCCGTAACGCCCGCCGACGACGAGCGGTTCGGTGTCGAATGCGGCCGTTCCATCGGCGCGCCCCTCCGCCAGCGCGGTGACGACGTCCTGGTACAGCGGCTCGCCGATCGCGCCTGGCTCCTTGGTGCGATCCAGCACGGCGATCGCCCTGACCGATCGCGGCAGCGCCCGCAGGAATGCCGTGTTCGAGAACGGCCGGAACAGATGCACCGTCACCACGCCGACCCGGTCGCCGCGCGCCACCAGATGCGCGACAGTTTCGTATGCGGTCTCGGCGCCCGAGCCCATGATCACGACGACCCGCTCGGCCTCTGGATGGCCGGCGTACTCGAACAGGCCGTAACGGCGGCCCGTCAGCGCGCCGAACCGGGCCATCAATTGCTCGACGATTCCGGGACAGGCGCGGTAGAACACGTTGGCCGCTTCGCGGGCCTGGAAGAACGTGTCCGGGTTCTGCGCCGTCCCGCGGAGCACGGGGCGATCCGGCGTCAGCGCCCGCCGGCGATGCGCCGCGACGTGCTCCGCCGACATCAGCGCCCGCAGGTCGTCGTCGGTCAGCTCCTCGATCTTGGATACTTCGTGCGACGTTCGAAAGCCGTCGAAGAAGTGCAGGAAGGGCACCCGCGCCTCGAGGGTCGCCGCGTGCGCGATGGCGGCGAAGTCGTGCGCCTCCTGCACCGAGGCGCTGCTCAGCATCGCGAATCCGGTGGTCCGGCAGGCCATGACATCGGAGTGATCCCCGAAGATGGACAGCGCGTGGGTGGCGATGGTGCGGGCGGCGACGTGCATCGTGAATGGCGTCAGCTCCCCCGCGATCTTGAACATGTTGGGGATCATGAGCAGCAGCCCCTGCGACGCCGTGAACGTCGTCGCCAGCGCGCCCGCCTGCAGCGCGCCGTGCGCCGCACCGGCGGCGCCGGCCTCGGACTGCATCTCGACGACGTCCGGGATGTTGCCCCAGACATTCCGCCGCCCCGCGTTCGACCATTCGTCCGCGAGCTCGCCCATCGCCGACGACGGGGTGATGGGATAGATCGCGATCACGTCGCTCAGGCGGTGCGCGACAGATGCGGCCGCTTCGTTGCCGTCCACGGTCGTCGTACGACGATTCGACATACACCTCTCCCGATCGCGCCCCGCCACAGGCAGGTCCACGCTAGTCGACGCGGTGAGCAACCGACTCACCCTTGATCCGGACGAGCGTCAGCCTCCGCGTCCCGTTCTCCAGAACGACGCTCCGGTAAGCGGAGTCGGTCACCGGGGCATCCAGCGTCTCGCGTACGCACGGCACGCGCGCGATCTCCTTGCCGGAACTGACCAGGGTGACGATCAGGAACGTCCGTCCTCCGAACGTGCGGCACTGGAACTTGTAGTCTCCGGGCTGCAGAATCGTCGTGCCGACCATCAGGGTGTTGGTGACCGTCAGCGTTCGCTTCGGGCTGTCGGTATGCGCGTCTTGCGCGAACACGCGAAGCGGAAACACCAGAACCGCGAGAGCGCAGACGATGACCACGGTGCGTTTCATGAGCTGCTCCTGACTGAAAGCGAGAGTGCTTCGGGAACAGCAATACGGATACCGGGCCAGGCTGGGTAACTTTTCTGGTGCAGGCCGGCAATTCCCTGCCAAATCGTCCGGCGGGCGCGGGGATCCGGTGCGGGATAGTTCGCAGGAAGGCGGAAAATTCCGCAGAGATGCGGCCGCCTTCCTTTATTGCGCAGGGAACGTTGAGTTCAATCCGCTATGGACACGGCACTTCCGCTCGAACTGCGGAGAGCGTTCCCTGCGGCGTTCCGACGTACAACAGATCGGCCGATCCTCCGATGGACCGCACGGCCGCGGCCTGCCGCCAGACGACACGCGCCAACGCTCGATCCACTGCGACCCGCGCCCGGTAGTCCGCCTTGTGATCCGCGAGCAGGACGAGCAGTTCCCCGCCGCTGGCGATGGGTGATCCCGACGCGTCCAGTCGACGGAACGTGCCGTTGCAGGAGCCGACGTAAATGCTGTCGCCCGCGACTGCGGGCGTGTGCCAGTCAACCGCCCGCCTCGAACGGCCAGACGATCGGCGGATCCGCCCGCTGAAGACCGATCGAGGAGAACAGGATGAACGCGACCCACTTCGGCGAGAATGCTGTCCTTGCCCGACGCTCTGTTCGATTCCCGACGTCACGCGAGCGCTCCGAGAGATTCGACGGGTCCTGGCTGCGGACGGCCAGTTGCTGTTCGTCGAGCACGGTCGCGCGCCGGAACTGCGTGTCGCCGCGCGGCAGGACCGGCTCACACCGGTATGGAAGCGGCTGGCTGGCGGCTGCCATTTGAATCGCGATCAGCTCGTCGAGCGGGCAGGATTTCGGATCGAGCGGCTGCACACGGGCTACATGGCCGGCCCGCGGCCGATGACCTTCATGTATCGGGCTGGCTCGCCCGGCGTAGCGCCGCACTTCAAGCCGCCTGGACGAGTGCGCTCAATTCCGCGGCGCACGACGGCGGTTGCTGTGTGTCGGGTGTCGCCTGTCTCGCGCCGTTGGGGTGTGCCGTTCGGGCAACTGCTGCTCCCCGCGCGTGATCGGCCACTCCTGTCCGCAGGTGCGGCAGCACCACATCAGACGGACCGAACCACGCGTGATGGTGGTCTCGGCGCTGATGGATCCGAGCGCATCGCAGAGCTTGCACCGCGCCGGGATTCTGAAACGCACGGGCGTCGTCGGCACAACAGTTTCGTAAGCACCGGCCGTTCCAGTCGGCTCGGCCATTTGCCCCACAGTCCGGTCAGATGGACGCGAAGTTCTGCGGCTGGGTCGGACAAGACGTTCGCGCGACGAGCCTCGTCCGGTGGCCGGCGACCGGTGTCCAAGCCCAGCGGAGGGGAACGCATGCTGCAAACGCACGCATCCGACCGGCGACTCTTCTGGACGGTGATTACTGCGCTCAGCGCCATCGCCGCTGTGGTGGCCTGGAACGTTCTGTAGCGACCGTCC